>CAXDQP010000014.1:0-16706 GCA_963991335.1 uncultured Flavobacteriales bacterium | reverse complement strand
GGGTTTTACGCGTCCATCGCAGTCCCAATTGATGGTTGGATCGGGTAAAGTCTTACGGTAATCAAAATCTTGAGCTATGAATACTTGATGCTCAATCAAGCTGTCCTTATCGTTTGCCCATTTCGAGTGAGACGCGGCGAGTCGTCCTGTTATCCAGTCGGATTCTTTCAATTCGACAAAGCCTTTTTCGCTTAATCCGTTGATGGGTTTTTCGCGATTTTGCATGTGTTTTGCAGGTCTTAAAAAGGCTACAACATGTTGCACCCAACCCCAAGCGAGAATTCGCGACTGCTCTAAATTTTGATTCAATTTATTGGGTGCTTGCCACGGAAGACACCTGATTCTACGCTGCGATTCAATGAGATTCAGTTGAGCAGTGTTTCGAAGATTTGAAACATCCTCCCATGCCAGAAGTTCTTCAGGTTGCAACTCAAAGACGAGCACTTTCAATTCATTGGCTTCGGGACTGTCAATCAATTCATGCGCGAGGTAGAACGATTCGGGCGGGGCAGAACGTTGGACACCGAAATTATACCACTTGAGGTGGTGGGCTTTCGTCGCCGAGTCCAACTGATGAGGTATGACATGATGTAAGACTGTGCTGGAACCAAAAATCCATGCGTTGGCATCTTGAAGCTTTTCGTCAGCTAGCTTGGATTCGAATTCCGGCAGAGCACGCTCCCATTTATGAAGGCCCGTCCATGGGGTTATAGCTTGAGATAATAACCAGAAAATGACGAGACCTCCCAACGTCTTTTGAATCCAACGACGTCTTGTAGGTGCCGTAGATTCCTCGTAAAGCTCGCGTTTTGTTGCTCTCCGGAAGTCCGATGAGTGCCACTTTTTTTTCTTCATTTGGATACGGATCGATAACGCTGGGCGCCTTTCTCGAAATTAGGGCATATTGCCTCGCATCATTTTTGCAGTTGTTTTTCTTTTCCAACCTGAGCAGTGAATTGGTCATTATTTGCAGAGGCAATGTTTGAATAGCCAGTCAGGACGGATTCAAGAATTGCGTAAGATTTTCTCCGCGAGGACATTGCTGAGCTTGAAATAGCTCTCATGACTCCACCCAGCGACATGAGGAGAAAGGACTACCCGCTCGTCATTGGACAGGGCGTCCAGGGCTTCCGGACGTGCCAACAGCCCCTCTAAACTTTTCTTTTCATATTCGATTACGTCCAAGATGGCGCCTTGAAGATACCCCGAGTTCAATCCGCTTACCACAGCTGTCGTTTCCACCACGGCTCCGCGCGATGAATTGATCAGGATAACTGGTTTTTTGAATCGTTGAATCCAAGCTGTGTCCACCATTTTGCGCGTGATTTCGGTCAACGGGACGTGCAGTGAAACCACATCGCAATGCTCAAAAATCGACACTAGTTCGACCTCTTCGACTCCATGTTCACCTTGGAAGCCTCTTTTGTTGATGTCATGAGCGAACACCCGGCATCCGAATCCAGAAAGCCGTCGAGCGAAGGCGCGGCCCATATTGCCGTATCCGATGATTCCGACGGTTTTTGCCCCGAGCTCTGAGCCACGATGCCCCTCCCGGTCCCAGCCGCCTTGCTGGACATGTTGGTGTCCCGTATGCAATTTGTGCAGCAACATGAGCAGCTGCCCAAGTACGTGTTCTCCAACGGAAGCCGCATTGCCTTCCGGTGAATTGATTACCCGGATTCCTCGCTTTTGCGCAGATTCAGTATCGATGTTTTCGAGCCCTGCACCGCTGCGCGCAATCCACTTCAACTGCGGCATTGCATCGAGAAGGCTGGAATCCAATGTGAGGCGTGATCGGAGCACAATGCCGTGGATGTCATTCAGGGCACCGTTCACGATTGAATCCCGGCTCATGTCTGTTTCCCACGAACAGGACATTCCCGCAGCGTTCAACCGGTCGAATAAAATGGGATGGACAGTGTCCAGAAAAACAACCCGTTTGTTCATCTCACCCGAGAATCAAGCCACTGATCAGACTTCCCACAGCGAAATAGATCATCAATCCGATGATGTCATTTACGGTTGTGATAAAAGGGCCTGTAGCCAAGGCCGGATCAATTTTGTAGCGGTGCAGCATGAGTGGAACGAAAGTACCAAAGAGCGCAGCGAAAATGATGACACAGAGCAAAGCCAGGCTCACGGTGATGCTCAATGACGTACCGAAATTGAGTAAAAGGGTCACTCCTAAGATGATTAAGCCACAGATGAGACCGTTGAGGATTCCGACACCCAATTCCTTCGATAAACGCCTGAGCAGGTTGTTCGTGTTGATGTGGCTCGAAGCCAAACCTTGCACCACAATGGCCGCGGATTGTACACCTACGTTTCCGCCCATCGCTGCAATCAGGGGAATGAACAGTGCCATTTCGGCATTTTCCTTGATGTCAAACCACCCGATGACGTAAGCACCGCCAATTCCACCGATCAGGCCAATGAGCAGCCAGGGCAGACGGGCGCGGGTGAGTGTGATCACACTGTCACTGGATTCTACATCTTCCGAGATTCCGCTTGCGAGCTGGTAATCCCGTTCAGCATCTTCGATGATGCTGTCGACGGCGTCATCAATGGTGATGCGACCCACCAGTTTTTGCTCTGAATCGACCACGGGCAAAGCGACCAAGTCGTAACGCTCCATCAACATGGTTGCCTTTTCAGAAGGCTCATGTGCTAGGATTGTGACAATCCCTTCCTCTTTTTGCAATTCTGCGATTTTGGAGCGCGTGCTCTCAGCGCTCAACAGCAGGTGCTTCATGCTGAGTCGGCCCGTGAGACGTTCTTCGGTGTCGACCACGTATACGGTGTAGACTTGGTGCAACTCCTCCGCTTGCCGTCGAATTTCGCGGATGGCTCGGGTCACAGTCCATTCCGCTTGTACTTTGACCAGCTCCTTTGCCATCATCGCACCTGCGGTGCCTTCTTCATAGTTGAGTAGGTCTCGGATGTCCGATGCGCGTTCGTCACTGTCCAAATGCCCGATGACCTCCTCTGCTTTGTTCGGGGGGAGTTCCGACAGAACATCGGTGGCGTCATCCGAATCCAATTGTCCCATGACTCCACCGGCGATTTCTTCGGCTGTCATTCCCGACAGCAGATCGGCACGCTGATCCTCATCCAGTTCAATGAGCACATCAGCTTTGACTTCAGTGTCCAGTAATCGGTAGAGGTAACTCGCAGATTCCAAGCGCATTTGGTCGAGAATCTCCGCGATGTCAGTAGCGTGTAAATCGCTTGCCCACGCCCGCAGCTCTTTGTCCTGACCGGCTTCAATGCGATCCGTTAATTGCTGAATGAGGTTCTTGTCGATGTTGATCATGACGCGAGGTGCTGCCCAAAGTTAAACAGGACTTGCGAGTAGCGCTGTTCAGACCGGGATTTACAGTCGCTTTTTTCGCTTGCTCTCGAAAAATGACGTGATCAAGGCACTGCATTCATCCTCTAGAACACCCCGGTCAACGGTGGTTTTCGGATGAATCAATCGGTCCTTGGAATGGCTGCCCCACTTTTGAAAACCCCGTTTTTCATCCGAAGCTCCAAATACGATTCGTCCAACCCGTGTCCAGAATGCGGCTCCGGCGCACATTGGGCAAGGTTCCAGCGTCACGTACAAGGTGCATTGATCAAGGTGCTTTCCACCCAAGAACTCCGAAGCAGCGGTGAATGCTTGCATTTCAGCGTGTGCAGTGAAGTCATTGAGTCGCTCGCACAAATTGTGAGCGCGGGCAATGACCTGATTGCGGGCTACGATCACGGCGCCGACAGGAACCTCGTCCTGTTCAAACGCATGTTGCGCCTCGGCCAATGCCAGGCGCATAAAATGTTCATCGTTTTTGGGCTGTTCCATTTTGAATGCGGCAAAGTTAATCGGTCACGAACCCCTGCAGGACCGAGCAGGCCAAAACGTTCGGCTCATGTGCGAAAATTTCTCCGGTTGTCGCATGCAATGAGCCTAGTTCCAAATCGGATTGAGACATGGTGGCCATTCCCCAGCGCTTTTTCCAATGACGCGCGAGTTGAAGTTGTTCCGGTTGTCCGGGCGTAGGAACCAGAATGGCTGATTTTCCGAGAGCTGCCAAGTCCAAAAGGGAGGAGTAACCGGATCGACAAACAACCGTGGTTGCGCCGCGCAGGGCCGACGAAAGCTCTGCGCGCGATGGGTTGGGCCAGACCGTTAGGTTGTCTTCCTGTTCCCGTTGGCCCGATGGGCGTCCCGCGATCAAAAGCCCAGGTTCTGAACCGGCCATGATCCACCGGCGCAACGCAGCTTCCATGAGGCTGCGTTGCGGCTCTGGACCGCCGACCATTCCAACACGGGTACAGTGTCCCGTTTCCTCGTTCAAAGACAACCGGCTGAGCACACCAATTGAAGTTTGATGCGGAAGAGGATTTGCTGAAGCGAGGCTACCCGATAGTGAGAAATCCGAAGTGTCGGGAACCCAAACGGCTTTGAAACGTCGTGCTTGCCGGATGACAAATGCCTTCGCAATCCAGCGCAGCGGGCGTGGAACGGGAAGTTGTAATTGATGCGAAATCAAGGCAGAAGGCACAGTTGGATGGGCGACGCCGTAACAGTTGTCGCTGATAATGTGTGAAATGTTATGCCGCGCAACTTGTGCAGCGGTCCACCGCTTCTCGGACCGAATGCTGGATAGAAAACCAGGTATTTGCAAGGCGATTTTGATCAGGTTTCCGTGCCGGGCGTACTTGATTTTGGGGCCTGGTTTGCCATGGAAAATCACATGGGTCCCCTCAAACTCCGTTCGGAGGAATTCAAGTGCGGTTCCCTTGGAAGCGACATGGACAATCCAATTTTGATCCAAGGCATGAGCAATTAAAGGAGCGCTGCGGGTGGCGTGCCCCATGCCCCAGTCGAGAATTGCGAACAATACGCGAGGTCGATTCAATTCGTTGCCGTTCATCCTGCGTAAGTTCCGTAATTTTGCCGAGTCTATGGGCAAAGGAAAATTGGCAAAATGGAAGGAGCTGGCCACCTTCGATCGGGTATTTGAACCGACACTTCAGGACGCCATTGATGGCAAAGACTTCGAATTCCGCGGAGAATGGTCCCAGCGAGTGTTTGGAAATGATCATCCCATTGTTTTGGAATTGGGATGTGGCAAAGGAGAATACACCATTGCGCAAGCTCGAAAAAACCCAGATTGCAATTTTATCGGAGTCGATATCAAAGGCCAACGCGTGTGGAAAGGGGCCAAGACCATCAACGAAGAGGATATCCGCAATGTGGCATTTCTTCGCACACGTATTGAATTCATTGATCGGTATTTCGCACCCGATGAGGTGAGCGGAATCTGGCTAACGTTCAGCGATCCGCAGCCGAAGGATGAGAAAGGAACCAAGCGAATCACGTCGTCTCATTTCATCGAAAAGCGGTACCGAAATATATTGAAGCCAGGAAGCCTGATCCATGTGAAAAGCGACAGTCCCTTGCTTTACGCGCTCTCCAAGGAGAGTTATGAAGCGGCCAATTATCGGATTAATTATGACAGTGCGGATGTATACGGAGAGCTGATGGAACGTGTCCCGGAAGATTTGAGGGAATTGCTGGAGGTGAAGACCTTTTACGAGCAAATGTGGTTGGAAGAAGGCCGGAAAATCCACTACTTGCAGATTCAAATTTGATGGCTGCCATGCCCAAGCCCACCTCGGATCAATTCAGAAATGACGTCTTCGCAATTACGCGCCTCATACCTGCGGGCCGTGTCAGTTCATATGGGTCGATTGCCGCTAGCATCGGTGCAAAAGGAGCTGCGCGCCGTGTGGGTTGGGTATTGAATGGCTCGTTTGAAGCGATGCCACCTGTCCCTGCCCATCGCGTGGTCAATCGAATGGGGTTGCTTACAGGGCGTATGCATTTTTCAGCGAACATGCCGATGGAAGAATTGTTGCGAGCAGAAGGAGTAGAGGTGCGGGAAAATCGCGTCGTGAATTTTGAGAAATTGCATTGGGATCCAATGGTGGAATGCGAAATGGAATGAACATGGAATGGACGGAAGAAGCAGTGTTGGAAGCGCTGAAAGGGATCATGGATCCCGAATTGGGCAAGGACGTCGTGTCTTTGGAATGGGTCACGGTCCATGCCGTATCCGAAAGCGTCGTTAAGGTGGAAGTCAAAACGGGAAATCCGGCCATGCACGCGCGGCAGCGCATGGATGAGGCGGTGCGATTTGCTTTGGAACGAGCTTTCGGCGAAAACTGTGCCGTGGAGGTGCAAATCACGCCAGTTAAGGCCGAGGAGCGCACGGCTGACACCCGCAAGGTATTGCCTGGGGTGGAGAATATCATCGCGGTTGCATCGGGCAAAGGCGGTGTAGGAAAGAGCACCGTCGCTGCAAACCTCGCGGTTGGATTGGCTCAATTGGGATACAAAGTGGGGCTATGTGACGCGGACATTCACGGGCCAAGTGTCCCAACAATGTTCGACGTCACAGATGCCAAACCGGTGCCGGTGGAAATGGGCGAGCGAACCTTGATCCAACCCATCGAGCAGTATGGTGTTAAGGTTTTGTCCATTGGTTTTTTTGCTGATCCGGACCAAGCCATTGTTTGGCGGGGCCCCATGGCTAGCCGCGCGTTGGGTCAGTTGTTCACGGATGCGCATTGGGGGGAGTTGGATTTTATGATTGTCGATCTTCCCCCGGGAACGGGTGATATTCACCTTTCCTTAGTGAAGGATGTTCCTTTGACTGGAGCCGTTGTGGTGAGTACACCGCAGGAGGTGGCATTGGCAGATGCTCGAAAAGGCGTTGGCATGTTTCGGTTGGAAACCATCAACGTTCCTGTGCTTGGGCTGATCGAAAACATGGCTTTTTTCGTTCCACCCGACATGCCTGAGAAACGCTATGATATTTTTGGTCGCGATGGCGCAAAACGCTTAGCGGAGTCCTTGAAGACACCGTTTTTGGGTGAGTTGCCATTGATCCAATCCATCCGAGAGGCGGGCGATGCGGGACGTCCTGCTATGCTGCAAGGAGATTCTCTCGCAGCCGCTGCTTTCCGAGCCGTCTTGGCTAACTTGCTCCAAGTTTTGGGAAAGAAAACCGATTGATGGCATCACCGAAAGACATACATGAACGTGTAGAAGCTGCATTGCAAACGCTGCGGCCATATTTGGAGGCGGACGGTGGTGACATCAGCTTGGTCGAGGTCACCGATGAACTCCACGTCCGAGTGGAACTTCATGGGGCTTGTGCAGATTGCCAAATGATCCATATGACCATGAAAGGAGGGGTGGAGCAGGCCATTCGCCAAGCTGCTCCAGAAGTAGTGAAAGTCGAGGCGATCAATTGGTCGGAATAGGCATGGAGAGCCGGTTTGTATTTTTGTCGAACAACAGGTGCCTCGGCGTTGTTCCTTCATTAATTTTGCGACCGTTCAAAGCAAGGCAATTCAATTTTAGAACTTGATTTCAGCATGATTCAAACCGATATCCTTATCATTGGAGCTGGCCCTTGTGGCCTATTCACGGTGTTTGAAGCCGGCCTGCTCAAGCTGCGTTGTCACTTGGTCGACGCGTTGCCTCAGGCGGGCGGCCAGTGCAGTGAAATCTACCCGAAGAAACCCATTTACGACATCCCGGCGTACCCGTCTATTTTGGCAGGCGATTTGG
Organism: uncultured Flavobacteriales bacterium; assembly: GCA_963991335.1. Lineage (GTDB taxonomy): Bacteria > Bacteroidota > Bacteroidia > Flavobacteriales_D > Sanyastnellaceae > UA16. The sequence continues at coordinate 9,082 of CAXDQP010000014.1, read as the reverse complement.
TCGACAAATTGATGGAACAAGCGGCTCCTTTTGAACCGGGTTTTACGCTGGGTGAACGCGCTGAGGAAATTGAGAAAGACGAAGAGGGCCAATTCATACTTACGACCAATCGAGGCACGAAGCACCGCGCCCCTATCATTGCGATTGCGGGCGGTTTGGGATGTTTTGAACCGCGCAAACCTCCGGTGAATGGCTTGGCTAACTTTGAAGATCACGGGGTAGAATACATCATCAAAGACCCAGAATTTTACCGCGATAAGAAGGTCATCATTTCAGGTGGCGGTGATTCCGCCCTGGATTGGGCCATTTTCTTAGCGGAAGGTGTTGCAAAGGAGGTCACCTTGGTGCATCGCCGCACTGAATTTCGCGGGCATTTGGATAGTGTTCAGAAAGTCATGGATCACGCGGCTGCCGGCCGCATTCGATTGATGACCAATGCAGAAGTGGTCGAGGTGCAGGGTGATACCGAGTTGCAGTCCGTAGTGGTTAAGACCAAAGAAGACGGAATGCACACTTTGGCCACTGACCACTGGGTTCCATTGTTTGGTTTGAGTCCCAAATTGGGTCCCATTGCCGATTGGAATCTAAACATCACCAAGAACGCCGTGGAGGTTGATACATTTGACTACAGCACGAATGTTCCCGGGATTTATGCGATCGGAGACATCAATACGTATCCGGGCAAACTGAAGCTTATTTTGTGCGGTTTTCACGAAGCCACCCTGATGGTTCAGAGCGCATTCAAACGTATCTATCCTGACAAGAATCTGGTGCTCAAATACACCACGGTGAATGGTGTAAATGGCTTCTGATTGAACCCGAAGAACTTTTGCAAGCATGGAAAATACCATTCGCATCCAAGTATTAGACCGAGAAGGTCGGGTCCATGACCTTGAGGGTCCCACGGACATGGGCATGAACATGATGGAATTGTGTCGCAGCGCCGAACTTCCGGTGGAAGGGACATGCGGTGGAATGGCGATGTGCGCAAGTTGTCACATGTACGTGGAAAGCGACCACGCTTTGCCTGAAAAGTCAGACGATGAGGAGGACATGCTGGACGAAGCATTTTTTGTAGAGGACAACAGTCGGTTGGGGTGTCAGATTCATCTGGCCAATGACTTGGATGGGCTCAAAGTGAAATTGGCTCCGGTCGGAAACTGAAGCCCTCAAATTCAGAGTTTTTCGCACTGACTTCGTTCGCGCAGATGGGTTGGCTTGCCGCGAGTTTTATGGCAACGCAGGCACGGTGGCACTGGCGGGATTGCCATGCTGCAACCAATGCTGCACCACCGGTGACTTGCTAATGGCTTCGAGGCTTTCCAAGTGACGCAATCCGTGGGCATCCGAACAAATCATGCGTGCTGTTTTGCTTTCGATTAGGCGCTTCGCCACTTGGTACATTTCGGGACCATAGGCTCCTGCGAGCGAGGCGGCATTGACCGTGATCCAAATGCCTCGGTCGGCCAATGCTTGAATTTTTTGGGGCATTCGATGCCAATATGGATAACGTTCGGCGTGTGCCAGAACACCGGTGTACCCTGCCATTTGCAATTCGAACAACACATGGTCGTGGTTCATGGGAGGTTCATGGAACCCAAATTCAAATAAGACACATTTGATTTCACGGCCGTTTTCATCGACGCCTGGAAACCAAAGGAGGTCGTCGGCTTCGATGCAATGCTCCAAGTGATCATCCAAGAAGTATTCGGCTGCAAGGTGGACGTTGAATTCCGGCCAACGCGCGGCGACGGCTTCTTTCAATTTTTCAAAGGGATCACGCAGGGTGAGGATTGAATTGGGGTAGATGTCGGAATGAATATGCGGGGTGATGACCGATTGGCGGTATCCCATGGCCACAAGTTTTTCGATCATCGCGATGGATTGCTCCAAAGACTCGGCGCCGTCGTCCACTCCGGGTACAATGTGTGAGTGCACATCAGTCACGAGGAATTCGCCAATGCGCATGGGCTGAGCGCTGAAGTTAGGCGCCTCGGTTCGATTGGATTTGGGACGTAGGCGATCGAGCCAGCTCATTCTTCGTCCCGGTTGCTGTACATGTTTTGATAATACTGCTGGTATTGTCCGGAGGTCACGGAGTCCAGCCATTGTCCATTGCTCAGGTACCAATCAACCGTTGCCGCCAGGCCTTTTTCGAAAGTGATGGATGGTTTCCAGCCCAACTCTTCCTCAATGCGCGTTGCGTCAATCGCATAACGCATGTCATGGCCCGCCCGGTCTTTTACGTATTCAATCAGGCCTTTCGAAGTGCCTTCGGGCCTTCCCAAGGCTGCATCTACCAGGCGAATGAGCTCATGCACCAAATCAATGTTGCGCCATTCGTTCAAGCCTCCAATGTTGTAGGTTCGGCCAAATGCACCTTCGTGAAGAATAACATCAATCGCCGATGCGTGATCTTCGACCCACAGCCAGTCTCGAACGTTGACGCCTGCGCCATACACAGGCAAGGGGCGCTGGTCTCGGATATTCCGAATCATCAGTGGGATGAGCTTTTCAGGGAATTGAAAAGAACCGTAATTGTTCGAGCAGTTGGAAATGACTACAGGCAAGCCATAAGTGTGATGCCAAGCGCGGACGAGGTGGTCGCTCGACGCCTTGGAAGAACTGTAAGGACTTCGCGGATCGTACGGCGTGTCTTCGGTAAATAGTCCTTCAGCACCCAAAGATCCATAGACCTCGTCGGTAGAGATGTGGTAGAAACATTTGCCTTCCATGTCGCTTTCCCACGCATTTTTAGCCGCATGCAACAACGTGGCTGTACCAATGATATTGGTCTCGAGGAATGCCATTGGATTGGTGATGCTTCGGTCCACATGGCTTTCGGCAGCGAGGTGGACGACAGCATCAAATTTGTGCTGTTCAAACAAGGATTCGATCAAGGTGCGGTCTTGGATGTCACCTTTGACAAATGCATACTGCGGTTCATTCTCCAAGTCCCGCAGGTTATCCAGGTTTCCGGCGTACGTGAGCAAGTCCAAGTTCACAATCTTCGCTTCCGCGTGGTTCTTGAGCAACGTGCGGATCACGTGCGAGCCAATGAAGCCGGCGCCGCCTGTGACAAGGATGGATTGGAATGTGCGTTTCATGCGTTGGTGCTAGGTTAAAGACTCCAGTAATTCAAGCGTTCGATTTGGCCGCGAAGCAGTCCTTTTAAGTCCGCAAGAACCCCTTTGTCATCTTTCATGAGGGCTTCAAAATCAGTTTCGGTCATCCCGCGGTATGGCTCGTGGCTCACAGCGAGAATCACCGCATCGTAGACTCCCGCGGTGGGTTTTTCGGTGAGGTCGAATCCGTATTCTTGTGCGACTTCCGCAGGATTTGCGAAAGGGTCGATGATATCCACTGCAATGCTGTAACTCTGCAATTCACGGATGACATCCACCACCTTGGTGTTGCGGATGTCAGCCACATCTTCTTTGAAGGTCAATCCCATGACGAGGATGCGGGATTCCAGCGGATTCTTGTCTTGCTCGAGCATTTTCTTGACGACCTGTTTGCCAACGTGGGCGCCCATGGCATCATTCACGTGCCTGCCGGAATTGATGACGCGTGCGTTGTATCCCAGTTTGTTGGATTTCCAAGTCAGGTAATACGGGTCAATGCCGATGCAGTGTCCGCCGACAAGTCCCGGGGAGAATTTGAGGAAATTCCATTTCGTTCCCGCGGCCTCCAACACTTCATACGTGTTGATGCCGATGCGGTCGAATATGATGCTGAGCTCGTTGATGAGCGCAATATTGACATCGCGCTGCGTATTTTCAATGATCTTGGAAGCTTCTGCCACCTTGATGCTGGATGCACGGTGTGTTCCTGCTTTGACCACCAATTCATACGTTTTGGCAATGTCTTCTGAGCTGCTCTCATCCGATCCACTCACCACCTTAACAATGGTTTCCACGGTATTGACCTTGTCCCCTGGATTGATTCGCTCCGGGCTGTAACCCACTTTGAAGTCTTTGTTGAAGCTTAATCCGCTGATCTCCTCGAGGACAGGAACGCAGTCGTCTTCTGTGCATCCCGGGTACACCGTGGACTCGTAGACGACATAATCGCCTGGTTTAAGGGCGCTTGCGACGGTCCGTGTTGCTCCGAGCAGGGGCTTGAGGTCAGGATGATTGGAGGGATTGATGGGGGTCGGAACGGCGACAATATGAAATTGTGCTCCCTTCAGGTCTTCCGGGTCCGCCGAGAATGCGATGTCACATCCTTCGAAGTCTTTGGCTTCCAATTCTTCTGACGGATCAATTTGGTTGCGCATCATTTCGACGCGTTCTGCGTTGATGTCGAAACCGATGACGCGAATGTGCTTGGCGAAGGCCAAGGCAATTGGCAGCCCGACATAGCCGAGGCCAACGACGCTCATCGTAGCCTCTTTGTTGATTAGTTTTTGATACATACTCATGCTGGAATTCAATGGATGCGGCTCACGGTTTCCTTGCCTTCGAACGATGTCGTGTGTTGATAGGTTTGTTGGGATTCACTGCAGACGCTTATGCCTTGATCATCGAAGCGCAGCCGTTGACCAAATTCAGACATCCAACCAATTTGCTTGGCGGGATTTCCGACGAGCAAAGCGTAGTCAGGTACAGCCGTCGTGACCACCGCTCCAGCGCCGATAAATGCAAATGAACCGATGTCATTGCCACATACAATGGTTGCGTTGGCTCCGATGGTGGCTCCTTTTCCCACTCGAGTGCGAGCGTAATCTCCTCGCCGCACCACGGCACTTCGTGGGTTGATAACGTTGGTAAATACACAGCTGGGCCCAAGGAATACGTCGTCATCGCAGGTCACACCTTCGTAAATCGAGACGTTGTTTTGAACCTTGACATTTTTGCCCAAAATCACGCCGGGAGATACGACAACGTTTTGGCCAATGTTGCAGTTTTCACCCAACACAGCGCGCGGCATGATGTGGCTGAAGTGCCAAATATTGGAACCTTTTCCGATGCTGGCTCCTTCATCGATGACGGCGGTTTCGTGGGCTTGATACTCCATGGGGTCGGTCGATTAGTCCTTCCGAAAATCGGCAAAGTCCTTGTGTTCCGATTTGTGCAATTCTTCGGTGGACAATGTCTTGAAGTAAGCATAGGTCCGCTTCAGCCCTTCGGCCCGATCGATTGACGGTTCCCAGCCCAAGACAGCCTTGGCCCGCGTGATGTCTGGCTGCCGCTGCTTGGGGTCGTTTTCTGGAAGGTCTCGGTAAACCACTTTCTGGTCGGTTCCCGTGAGGGCGATGATTTCTTCGGCGAAGTCGCCAATGGTGATTTCATCGGGGTTACCGATGTTCACGGGGCGCGTCTCATCGGAGAAGTGCAGCCGAAAAATCCCTTCCACCAAGTCGTCAACGTAACAGAAGCTCCGCGTTTGCGAACCTGTGCCAAAAATGGTCAGGTCTTCGCCACGCAGAGCTTGTCCAATGAAAGCAGGCAGCACGCGACCATCGTTCAAGCGCATCCGCGGACCGTACGTATTGAAAATACGAACGATGCGCGTCTCGACACCGTGGTAACGGTGATAGGCCATGGTGATAGACTCTTGGAATCGTTTCGCCTCGTCGTAGACGCCTCGTGGACCAATCGTGTTTACGTGCCCAAAATATTCTTCGTGTTGCGGATGTACCTCTGGATCTCCGTATATCTCACTGGTCGAGGCGATGGTGACCCGTGCCCCTTTGTGCTTGGCCAATCCCAGGCAATTATGCACTCCCAAAGAACCCACCTTGAGCGTTTGGATGGGGATCTTGAGGTAATCGATGGGAGAGGCCGGGGATGCGAAATGCAAGATGTGGTCCAGTTCTCCATCCAAGTCGATGTGCTCCGTCACGTCGTGTTCATGGAATGTGAAGTGCGGGTGGTCCATTAATGTGCTGAGGTTTTTCAGATCCCCTGTGATCAGGTTATCCATGGCCTCTACCTTGAACCCTTCTTGTATGAATCGCTCACACAGATGGGAACCTAGGAAGCCTGCAGCGCCAGTGATGAGGACCCTTTCCATGAATCAGGCGGGGTGAACGGTTGAGCGTCCAATGCTCTTGTAAAACACATTTAACTCCCGCATGCTTTCTAGATCGTACAAGTTTCTCCCGTCGAAAATGACCGGGGTTTTCAATCGTTGCTTGACCATTTGCATGTCCGGATTCCTGAAAACTTGCCATTCGGTGCAAATGAGCAATGCGTCTGCGCCATCCAAAGCATCCATGTGGTTTTCCGTGTATTGGATTTTATCACCAATGCGTCCTTTGACGTTTTCCATCGCTTCTGGATCGAATGCAACTACTTCCGCTCCTGCAGCGACCAACCGGTCGATCATGTAGAGCGCAGGGGCCTCGCGGATGTCATCTGTTTCGGGCTTGAAGGCCAATCCCCACAAAGCAATTCGTTTGCCTGCAAGGTTGCCTCCAAAGTAATCTCGGATGGGGTCGAATAGAACGGTCTTTTGCTCCTCATTCGCCCGCATGACGCTCGTCAGAATGCCAAACTCAAACTTGGCCTCTTGCCCGCTGCGATGCAGGGCTTGCACGTCCTTGGGAAAACAACTTCCACCATAACCAATGCCGGGGAACAGAAAACGCGATCCGATGCGGGTGTCAGTCCCCATTCCGCGTCGCACTTTGTCCACATCGGCACCGACCAACTCGCAAAAGTTGGCCACTTCGTTCATAAACGTGATTTTGGTCGCCAAGAATGAGTTGGCCGCGTATTTGGTCAATTCGGCACTTTTCTCATCCATGAAGAGGATGGGATTGCCTTGACGCACGAAGGGCTTGTACAATTCGGTCATCAATTTTTCAGCACGGGCACTGGAACAGCCTACAACGACTCGGTCGGGTTTCATGAAGTCATCGACCGCAAATCCTTCACGAAGGAATTCGGGGTTCGAAACCACGTCAAAATCCACCTGGGCATTTTCAGCTACTGCAGCGTGCACTTTGTCAGCCGTGCCCACCGGTACGGTGCTCTTGTCAATGATGACTTTGTAGTCTTTGATGATCTTCCCTAGCTGCCCCGCAACGCCCAGAACATAGCTTAGGTCGGCGGATCCATCCTCACCGGGAGGAGTTGGTAATGCGAGGAAAATGAGAGATGCTTCCGCTACGGCGGCCTCGAGATCCGTGGTGAAGGGCAGTCTCCCAGCATTGATGTTGCGCTCGAATAAAACGTCCAAATGCGGCTCGTAGATCGGGATTTCCCCCCTCTTCATCGCTTCAACTTTGGCCGCATCAATGTCCACGCAAATCACGTCATTGCCTGTTTCTGCGAAACACGTTCCGCTCACAAGCCCAACATATCCGGTTCCTACAACTACTATCTTCATTTTTTCTCAATTATCTTACGCAAAAATACGAATAGCATCGCAGATATAGTTCTGCTGTTCTTCGTTTAATTCGGTATGCATGGGCAAGGACAGCACCTCAGACGCTGCACGCGAACTTTCGCTGAACTTGCCGATCTCATAAGCAAAGGGGGCGAATGCTTTTTGAGCGTGGCCCGGGATGGGGTAATAAACGCCCGTGGGAATGCCTTTGGACTTCAGGTGCTCGCGCAGGGCATCGCGCTGCGAGTCTTCCACCCGAATCGTATACTGGTGAAAAACATGGGTGCTGCTTTCGATGCGTTTTGGGATTGTGATTCCCTTCACGTCCCGGAGAATGCTGTCGTACCGCTTGGCGGCTTCCTGCCGAGCGGCAATGTAGTGCGGTAAATGCTGGAGTTTAACCCGGAGAATCGCGGCCTGGAGGCCATCCAGCCGGGAGTTGATTCCGACCACGTCATGGTGGTATTGCTTGGACATGCCGTGGTTGGCAATCTGTCGACAAGCTGCAGCTATCTTCTCATCTTGCGTGACCACGGCACCGCCATCCCCCATGCAACCTAGGTTTTTGGAAGGAAAAAAACTCGTGGTACCGAGGAGCCCAATGGTTCCTGATTGGTGCATCTTTCCAGAGTCATCGGTCCACTGCGCACCAATTGCTTGGGCATTGTCTTCAATGACTGGGATGTTGTGCTTTCTCGAAATTGCGGCAAGTGCCGTCATATCGGCCATTTGTCCGAAGAGATGAACGGGTACGATTGCTTTGGTCCGCTCGGTAATGGCCTGTTCGACTTGGCCTGCATCGATGGTGAAGGAGTCGGGGTCAATGTCCACCAATACGGGTTTGGCTCCCAATAAGGCAACTACTTCCACCGTGCTGATGAAGGTAAACCCCGTCGTGATGACTTCGTCGCCCGGGCCAATTCCGAGCGCCATCATTGCAATTTGAAGCGCATCGGTGCCGTTTCCACAAGGAATGACATGCTTTGATCCCGTGAAATCCGCCAGCTCCTCCGCAAACGCTTGCACCTCAGGGCCTTTGACAAAGGCGCCCGTGGCCAGAACGCGTCCCATGGCCTCGCGCAATTCGTTTTCAATTTTTTGGTGCTGACCGATGAGGTCCACCATCTGGATGCCTTCCATTTCTATTCTGCGTTCACGAACAAATTTACGAATGGGAATAAGCCTTAAATGCAAAGGTTTCAGAAAAGCTAACAGCCGATTGGTAACTTGCTGCACAGAAAATGAACGGGCATTCCAACGCACAACAATGACGATTCGAGACCATCTTTTTGTTTTCCTCTGGCTGGCGATGATTTTCGGCGTGGGATTGGAAGCGAGCGCCCAAGGCCGTTCCGTTAGGGACAGTGTGCTTTTTTCTCCCCACATCCAGGTGCATGGCGGTGTAGGAAGCAGCGCGGGCGATTTGGGTTTGCGGTATGGTACCGGCGGACACGTAGGGGCTGGTGCCCATGTCAAAACAGCGCAGAACTGGTTTTTCGGAGGCCAAGCCAGCTTCGGATTCGGCATGGAATTGAAGGAATTGGGGGTGTTGTCAAATTTGCTCACGCCCACCGGTCAATTGATTGACAATGAAGGGCAAGTCGCATTGCTGACCCTGTCGGGGAAAGGAGGATGGTTCACGTTGGATGCTGGAAAGCTCTTTCCCTTGGCAAATACGAATCCCAATTCGGGTAATTTGTTCAAGCTCGGTGTGGGGTCGGTCCTCCGCCGGGTGCAGATCGAA
>CAXDQP010000013.1:0-16786 GCA_963991335.1 uncultured Flavobacteriales bacterium | reverse complement strand
CGAGGCATCATTCACCTTCTTCCCATATCCACCCAGTGGGTTGACGACAGTCGATGTGACATCTCCAGCCATTCAGGCCTCCATGTATTCTTTGGATGGCCGATTGGTGCGACAATGGCCGTTGGTCGGCATTCAAGGGCAGTTCTCTGTGGACTTGGGTGATTTGCCAGGAGGCACTTACATCGTTCAGATTGACGGAGAATCGCAGCGCATTTCGGTGACGCGATAAGGCTCATAAACAACAAACAAAAAGCCCCGGCCAAGCAATTGGTCGGGGCTTTTTTATGCCTTTTCGGTGGTTGGTGCTATCGGCGGCTGTAGCGCGAGTCGTTTTGTCCCCCACGGTTGTCCTTGTTTCCACCAGAATTGCCGCCTGAGTTGTTCCCCGAAGGCTTGCCTTTGCTTCGGTAGGGCCGACCGGATCCGGAGTTGGACCTGCCGCTTCCACCTCCGCTTTCGCTTCCTTCGCGACGAGGAGCACGCTCTCCGTCACGATCCGATCGAAATCCCCGGCTGGAGCCTCCTCCGCTTTTGCCTTGGCCTCCGTGCCGCGGTTTACCGTGGTTGAACGGCTTCTTTTTCTTCTTTTTTCCACCTCCTGACCCCGGAGCTTGCGGCCGTTGACCCGTTTTGTTGAGGTCAAATTCGAGGGCGGGTTTTGCGAGGTGCCAGGGGTGATCTGTGATCAATGGCACTTCGCGTTTCATCAATTGCTGGATGTCCGACATGAACTTTCGCTCGTCCGCTTCATTCACAAACGACCAAGCAACGCCTGAAGCGCCTGCTCGCCCGGTTCGCCCGATTCGATGCACGTATGTTTCTGAAATGTTGGGGATTTCAAAGTTGATCACATGGCTGACGCCGCTGACGTCAATACCACGCGCTGCGATGTCTGTCGCGACGAGAATGTTTATACTGCCTTTGCGAAACCCCTGCATGGCGCGTTCACGCTGTGGCTGGGTTTTGTTCCCGTGAATGGCCGCAGCATTGAGCTTGTTTTTTGTCAAGTAGCGCACCACCTTGTCTGCGCCATATTTCGTTCGCATGAATACCAAAGCGGTTTCTACTTCAGGCTGCTGTAGCAAGTGCACGAGCAAGTCACGCTTGTCTGCTTGCATCACAAACATCATCTGTTGATCAACCGTTTCAGCAGCGGTGCTCTCACGGGCCACTTCGACCCGCACAGGATTGCGCAACATGGTGTTGGCAAACTCCAGAATGTTCGGAGGCATGGTCGCTGAGAAAAATAGCGATTGTCGCTCCTTGGGAATGTGTTTGATGATGCGCCGCAAATCATGAATGAAGCCCATGTCCATCATGGTGTCGGCCTCATCGAGCACGAAATACTGCAGGTGCTTCAGGTTCACATGGCCTTGTTCCTGGAGATCAATCAATCGCCCTGGAGTGGCCACCACGATGTCCACGCCGCGCCGCAGCTTTTGAACTTGGCTTTTCTGGTTGACTCCACCGAAAATGGTAGCGGTGTGAAGCTTTACTTGCTTGGTGTAATCGAGGATGTTTTCTTCAATCTGAATGGCCAACTCTCGGGTGGGCGTCAGGATCAATCCTCGGATGGGTTGAAATTGTCCGGAATACCGGTCTTCGGAAAGCCGGTGGATCATAGGCAAGCTGAAAGCGGCAGTTTTTCCGGTTCCAGTTTGTGCTACGCCCAAGACGTCCTTTCCGTCCAAAACAACGGGTATGGCCTCGGCCTGAATGGGGGTTGGGGTTTCATAGCCCAACGCATGGATGGCCGTGAGCACATCTGCGCTGAGGCCTAAATCGTCAAATGAATTCAAAGGGGGGGTGTTCTAGTGAGCAATGCACTTCTTTCCTCATTGCTGAGGGCAAAGTTCGCACATTTCAGGCATCGTTCGACGTTTTCACTGGATTGTGATGACTTGATCAGGCGGCAGTCGGGCCTGCTCAAGTCAGTTTTTCTCCGTGTTGAGAGGAATCCAAGCCACGCTGCTCTTGGTCCGAACTCACCCGCATGGGAATCATGGCATTGACCAATGCATACAATCCATAACTCGCGCCAAACGCGAATACTGCCACGCCGAGCAAGGTCGCCATGTGCATCAAAAACACATCGGGATTGCCATGGATCAGCCCGACGTCTTCTGCGAGGACGCCTGTCAGCACCATGCCTACCACCCCGCCAATGCCGTGGCTGGCAAATACATCGAGGGTATCATCCACAGCCAATTTTTTCTGGTAGCGAATGGCCCAATTGCTGACCAAAGCGGCAACGAAGCCAATCAACATGCTGTGCCCGAGTGACACGAATCCAGCGGCCGGTGTGATGGCAACCAATCCTACGATGGCACCAATGCACGCGCTCAAAGCAGACATTTTACGGTTCATAAACCGGTCGTAAAACACCCACGTGATCATGGCTGTGGCCGAAGCGAGATTGGTATTGGCAAATGCTTTCACGGCATCCGCATTCGCCGCAAAGGCGGAGCCGGCGTTGAATCCAAACCACCCAAACCAGAGCAGGCCTGTGCCGAGAATGACAAAAGGGATGTTCGCCGGCTGCCCCCCCGTTTCTTTTCGCTTGCCTAAGAAAATCGCGCCTGCGAGTGCTGCGAAGCCGGCAGACATATGCACCACGGTGCCTCCGGCAAAATCCAACACCCCCAAGTTCCGCAGCAAGCCATCGGGATGCCAAGTCATGTGTGCGAGTGGCGGATAAATAACACAGGAAAAGAGCACCATGAACAAGATGTAACTCCGGAAGCGGATGCGTCCGGCAAAGGAGCCTGTGATGAGGGCGGGAGTGATGATGGCAAACTTCAATTGAAACAAGGCAAAAAGCAGAAATGGAATGGTCGAAGCAAAATCTCCGTTGGGCGCCAAGCCCACCCCGTTGAAGGCAAAATAGGTCACTGGGTTTCCGATGATCCCGCCGATCGATTCACCGAAGCAGAGGCTGAACCCCACAGTGATCCAAAGAACACTGATCACGCCGAGTGCGACGAAACTTTGCAGCATGGTGGAGATGACGTTTTTCTTGTCCACCATTCCTCCATAGAAAAAGGCCAACCCGGGTGTCATCAAAAGAACGAATGCGCTGGCGACCACCATCCATGATGTATCGCCGGAATCGATGGTCAATGCCCCGGTACCGGGCACATATTCAATGTAGTCGTCACCAAAGAAACAAATCACCAGCACCAAGAGAGCCAGTGACAGAAAATTCCATTTTCTGCTCATGATCAAAAAAATTTCGAGAAAAGAGTGGGGTAATTGCCGCGTGGGAAAAGTATCACACCGCTGCGAGACCGGCAAACCTTTTGCGTCCTGAATTGGCCGGTTTTTGCCGGTTTTTTACCCAAATCAGGGGATAAGTGTCAAAAAAACAGCTTTTACTGCAATATGACGCGCGCTGTCTTGGTGCAAGTGGCGGTTTCGAATACCATCAGATAAACGCCTTGTGGCCAGTCTTGAACCTGGAGCACAGTCGATTTGGGGTTCCTCATTTTCACCACCTCTTGGCCTTGCGCGTTGAAGATGCAGAGGGACGTGAATGGCGCGTCGAACGCGATGTTCAATTCTTCTGACGCGGGATTGGGATAGACTGACACGGATGCATTGCCCGCATCACTGTTTGCAATGCCTGTCGTGCAATCGAGGTTGCTGTCCACATAATCTGCTCGGTCTTCAATGAAGGGTTTCAGGCCATACAGCGTGCCGCCCATGCCACCTTGATTGGAAGTGAAATTGTTTTCGAATTGATTGTTGGAATACATCTTGTTGTCATCGGCATACACAGCTGACTGGACGAGCGCTTTCAACTCATCAAGACGGGGCTCGAGGAATGCAGAGTTGAACCAATTTTCGCGCAACCAGCACATTTCAGCATGGTAGGCCGCGCGCAGCGCGTCACTCTCCATGATGCGCTCCAAAAGCGGGCGATCCTGATTGCCTCCATCGAAATCCAAGTCCAATTCGGTCATATTCCCCGGAACGCCGAACGCGTAACTGCCAAAAGTTTCGTTCGAATCCCATTTTATCCACTGCCAACGATTGGTCGTCATGTTGTGGTAGAGGTAATAATTTCGCGCTGAGAGCGTGTACGTGTCCAAGTTGGAAAACAAGTTGTCCAAAGCAGCAGACTGCAAGTAAGGCGTGAGGTCTAAGTGATCCGCCAATTCCGCTTCAAACACTTCGTCGCTTGTGTTGTTGATGAAATCGATCAAGCCAATCAGGTCGCTCCAATCATCGCTTTCATTTTGCTTCAATTCATAAGCGCCCTCGTATAAGGCCTGATTGGACCCGAGGTAAACCAAACTAGCCTCGCCATCGCCGTTGTTAAAATTGGAGCCTGCTTTGAAGAGGTGACCCGCATCATCGCCGATGCTCCGGTCGAGAAATTGGTCATCGATTTGTTCGACCACCGTGTAGAAGCCCCAGGGGACACCATTGAAGCTTACTTCCGCAAATGTGGCACGCGGTGCCAGGATGTTGGCCGCTTCGCAAACGTCATAGAAAATTTTCTCGCGGACGAAAGTGGGATCCTTGAACCCATTGTTGAAATTGAGCTTCTTCAGGAGATCATACGATTGTCCGGAGATGAACCGATTAAAATCCACTTTGAAGGGCTTTTTATCGCCCGGGTGATTCATGCTTGAGTTTCCTTTCAATCGAATTCCAACCGAATCCAGCATGGTTGTTCCAGTGTTTGAGGTGATGGAGATTCCAGCCGGGATGTAGTTCTGATCTCCATTGTACTCGTCATTGAGCAGCGACCAATAACCGGAATCGTAAAAAGTCACATCAACACTGAGGACTTGATCACTGCCAAAGACGTTGTTCCCCTCCGTTTGTCCGGATGCATGGGAAAAGCTGCACAATGCGAACAGCAATAATGGGATGAAATTTCGCATGGGCTGGAGGGTGGACACGGTTGAAAAAGGTTGAAGCGAAACGAAAAACCCCCTTGTCGGAATGCCAAGGGGGTTATCAGTTCAATCGATTATTTGACGATTTGCAACCGGGAAGTTCCGGAGGTATCGTTGGTTATGATTTGCACAATGTAATGGCCCACAGGAAGGTTGAGGTCCTGCGGTTGGTTGCGGGTCACATTGGACAAGGAGACCACGGTTTTTCCGGTTGCATCTACAACCGTTACATCAGCAGTGTTGTCGCTTCCAGACCACGAAAAAGTCACAGCTCCTTGCGCTGGATTTGGGTAAACATCGGTAATGAACGCTGATTCATCCTCGGAGAGGCCATTGACATTTCCAAGGTCCGCTCGGAGGCAAAATGCACCTTCCGCCGACCAGTCGTAGAAATCGTTTTGCCAGTGGAATCCATCGTAGCGCAAGAAGTACTCCGTTCCCTCTTCGGTGTCGAATCCCACTTGAGCCCACCACCAACCTTGGTCGGGATCGATGTCCTCAGAGCATGCGACGGGCACAAGTTCTCCGCACTCTCCTTTGTAGAGCGCCATTTGACTGTCCCAACCAAAATAATAAACGAAGGTTTCGTCTTCAGGGTCACATTGCGAATGAACAACCGTGTATGGGTTGCCATCACCTGTGAATGAAAACCAAACAGATCCGTCATCGGTTTCGTCTTGCCAGCATTCTGTACCGAGCATGTCTGCGTCGGGATTCATGCCAATGCCGCTTGCGATTTCCGTGTCGTCGAATGGGCCAATGTAGCCTGGAGAATTGCCCGAAGTATCCCCGAACAATGCGTCAATATTGCGGGCATCGGCGCAGGCGGTGTGGTCGGTCATGGGCTCTACATAGATGGCACCCAGGCAAAAGCTGCCGACCGAAACACCTTGGAACGCGCTGCCTTGGTAGTGGTTGTAGCCATCGACCATCAGCCAATATTCAACACCCTCCTCCGCTTTGAAATTGAGGAAAGAATACCACCAGCCCCACTCGCTGGCCCACATATAGGCCATGTCATCGTTGGCCGTGACGAGCGTGAGATCATCACACGCTCCGCTGTACAAGGCCATTTGAGTGTCGTCGGCATACATCGCTGATCCAGCGCACCAATTGCCTGTGATCATCTGATAAACGCCTCCATCACCCGTGAATCGAAACCAAACGGATTGATCGATCGATGGCTCGGTCTGCCCAGCGGCGGCATCGAACCAAAGGTCAACGAGATCGGCCGCGAGTTCAGGTTCGCCGGTGGCGTCGACGTTGGAATACGTGCCAAGCTCAGCGCCCGCACCAATTTCTCCCGTGAGTAATTCGGAGATGTCAATGGCATCGTCACAGATGTCATTCGCAGGCTGGGCAAAGGCAATGTTCCCAAGAAGAATCATTCCCGTTAAAAGAGTGAATTTGGTTTTCATAAAGAAAGAGGATTGTGAGTCCCAAACTTAATGAACACGAAGAATCTTTGCGCCCGAATCTATCTTAGTTTTCAGACCGATACTTTTATTAAATCAACTCCCCCTCCACGACACGATGGGCATCATACTGGCTTTTACTAAAAGCCAGTATGGGGAAGAAAACCCAGCCCAACAAAATGAGCCCTACGCCGAACCCTGCTGAACGACCGAAAACTTTGGCGAGCCTAAGTTGGTCAATGATGCTCAAAAATACCAAGCCTAACGCACCGACGGCAGGGATGGCGATGCTGAAATAAAGCAGAATCCACCAACCGGGTCGTTTGATGATTTGGGTGAAGATGTAAAGGTTGTAAAATGGTATTAGAATGGCCCAGCCGGGCTGTCCAGCCTTAGAATATAGCTGCCAAAAAGCGGCAATGAAAATGAGAATGACCGGTATGACAAAAGCGAGATAAGCCATAATGAGTCCAAACAAAAAGGCACTATCGAATAAAAAGTTGGGTATGTGAAGGGGGTTGTAAAGAAGAAAGGTCGAGAAGTAATTGAAAAGAGAACGTTAGAAAAAGCCTTGGCGCCATTTTGGTCCCTGGGCTTTTTGCTTTTTGGAAACTGCTTCGCTTTAACTGCGAGCAAAGATTTCCGACACATTCTCCTCGATCGTGTCGCACAAAGCGTCGAGTGGCAGGTCATTTTCGTCCACTCCAAAGGGGTCTTCGATTTCCTCTGCGATTAGCTCCACACTCACGAGGATATAAAACACAAGCATCACTACCGGGACACTCCACCAGGCAAACGTAGCCACAAAGCCTATGGGAAGGGTGATGACGTAAAGAAAGATGAACTTTTTGAGGAACATGCTGTAGCTGTATGGCACAGGCGTCTTAAGTA
Source organism: uncultured Flavobacteriales bacterium (assembly GCA_963991335.1). Lineage (GTDB taxonomy): Bacteria > Bacteroidota > Bacteroidia > Flavobacteriales_D > Sanyastnellaceae > UA16. Next base: position 9,573 of record CAXDQP010000013.1, on the reverse strand, counting down.
TGCGTTCACACGCACCGAGTATATCGATCATCCGCTCAATATTCTGAGCAATAAGCCAGTGCTCTTGGGCGGAAAGTTTGCCTTGTGCGAGCAGCTGTGCAGATTGGCGTTCCATCGATTGAGCCCAAGCGTTCGGAACGTGGTTCACGCTGGAGAATTCAGGGGCACTGGGCGAAATGCCGGTACCGGGCTGGTTGGGCCGCAGGTGGTTTCTCAACGCCTTAACAAATCCAGGGATGGCCTCGTTGAAATGCTCGTGAGCCGATTGGCTGGGGGTAAATTCCCGCACGCGAAGCGCCAGGGTACGCGAAACATTGACCAATGACCCCCATTGCTTTCGTCCTTCCCACCATCGGTCGTAGGCTGTGTTGGTCCGAAAGACCAAAAACAACGACAACACAAACCCCAACAAAGAGTGAACGGCGTTGCTCACTTCCATAGGCTGTTCTAGCAGTTCAAGCTCGATGTAGCAAATCCCTGCGGTAAAAGCGCCCATTCCAGCCATAGCTGGGAGTAATTTGCGCATGACCTGGCGGTTGTAAGGGTGAAAAATAAGGCTGAACCAGCTTTTGGGATTGTAGTGAATCATGAGAAGATCAAAGGTGCAAAATTAAATACAGCCATTGAACAATGGAGACCAACAGAACCCTTGGTGAGTAATCCTCGCCAAGCTTGAAAGAAGACTCAATCTAAGATGCGGTTCTTAAGTTCGGGTTGCCATTCGCAAGCGATGTTTTGGGAGAAGAATCGTGTTCTGTTTTTCGCGACGAGTTGATAACCCCAATGCGGACATTGCCGCATCAAAAATGACCAAGGTGGATTTAGAAATTCGGCAAGGGCCACAATTGCTTTGCTGCCAGAGCACGATGTTTGTTTGTGATAAAACACGAGGCCATCATATGGTGGGGTGATCAGCGCTTTATTGAGGAATTTTTTGGCGGTGGTTCCACCGAGAGGGGCGAACTTAAGCGACTGAGATTTCTCGTGTTGCGCCAACCACTGCACGCTTTTTTGGCACAATGTGCAAGGCCCGTCGAAGAATACAATTGACTCTTCCACAATCAATTCGATTGATATATTAATGTGACGCGGGCATTGATGCCATCCGCAGGCAAAATGCCTGGCCCTGGATATGCCAGGGCGCGCCGGGTGAAATAATTGTTGTTGGTCACATTATTTACTTTAATCCCAAAGGTCCAGTTTTTCTTGATTTGTCGACCGACTGAGAGGTCACAAATGGCAAATGCCGGGATGAGGCCATGAAGAGCTGATGAGGTGTACGTGGAGTTGGTGGCCTCGGTGAATTGTTCACCTGTGTATTGACCGAAAACTTGAAATTTCCAGTGTTTGCTCTGGTGCAAAATGCTTGCGCGCCAAATAAAGTCGGGCATGAATTCGACCCGATTCCCCGTGAGCGCCTCGTTTGGGCCTTTTCGATACTCACCATGAAGCCAAGAGAAAGAGCCTGTAAAGCGGGTTGAATGACGCTCGGAGTGTTGAATGAGCCTTTGGCCAGCGGCTTCGAACCCATAGCTTACAGCATCCGCGATATTCGTCCTCAGTAAGATCGGTTTTTCGATGATATTGGGGTCAGGAACCGTTGTCGCAAGAAGACCAATTTTATTCGAATAGAGGAGAGAGAAAACGCTAATGTCAAAGAACGAGCGAGGTGATTTCAATCGGAAACCAAGATCGAAATTCGCTCCTTGTTCGTCTGTCAAGAGGGGGTCAATTTGTACACCGAGGTTGTTTATTTGGATGTCGCTGTAATTCACTGCGCGATAATTACTCACGGCATTTCCATACAATTCAAAGTCATTGTGCTTGTATGAAAATCCCAGTCCAGGCAGTAGAAAACTCCTCCTGTTTCTCTTCAAACTAGAGAAAACACTGTCTTCAATGACGTTGCCAGCACCATCTTGAATGGCAAAGTAATACGTGCCATTCGCCTGTGTGAGGATGTTTTCAAATCGTAAGCCTGGCGTGATTGATAGCTCGGGACTGAGTGCGATAATGCCTTGGGCAAACAGAGAGCGCTGATCATTTGGCAATTCATAATCAGACCCGTCGTCAACGCCAGGAGTTCGCATGAAATTAAAATCAGGGCCATCTCCAGTTGATCCCACTCCCTGGCGCGCACGGTTTCGACCCCGGTATCCTTGAATTCCAAAAACCATGGCATGGATTACGCCTTTCTCCTTTACCACCCAGCGTTTGGTTCCTCGGGCATCAAAGCCTATGGAGGTAAAGTCACCCCAGATTAAATCCCGCTCGAGGCCGTAATCGATTCGATTCGGAGTGCCTAAAAACCCGAGGGATCGCCTCGAGGCGGTTAAGGCATAAGTGGAAAGGTTGAATTCAATGCCATTGTTCGTTGGCAGGTAGGAAACGTCTGCGCTTGCTATGTTCCAAGCTACATTAAACCAGTTTCGGTCTCTGAAGCTTGCGCGTGGCTGACTTTCTTGCTGCTGATCGGTCAGTCCTCCCGGCTGCTGCTCGGTTCTTCTCATGGCAGTAAGCCGTTCTTCGACTCCCCATTTTCCTCCGTTCTTGTCCTGCCACCGTTGTTTGGCATTGAGCGTTACCACGGTGCTTTCGAACCGGGTGTTGGAACGCCAACTTTCTCCTGATTTGTGATCTGCTGAAGTCAACCAACTTGTTGACTTTCCTCCACCCGAAGCCTCAAAAAAATAATTTTGATTGCTGTTCATCATTCCATCTTGTGGAGCATAGAAAATCGAGGTAATGATCCCACGGACTTTTGGGGCTGAATTCCACTTTCCACTTCGTAATTTGAAATTCATCATGCCTCCGAGTTGGGAGCCGTACTGCAAAGCTGAGGCTCCGGTGGTCAGTCGGATGTCTTCGACCATGTTCAGGGGTGGAGTATAGTAGGCCTCTGGATAACCAAGAGGATCGGCAGCTATGGGGTGATTCCCTTGTCTCACACTGATGTGTGCCGAGCGGTTTGGACTGAGGCCTCTTACACCAACACCGAGTTGGAGCCCTGCGGCATCGCTTTCCCAAATGTTTGCACTCGGAATTCCAATGAAGATGTTTCGAGCCTGTGTTTCGCCGCCCAACCCGAGGCTTTTTGCCGGCTTCAGAACGGCACTCTTAATGCCTCGGTACAGCCCTCCTCCTTGCAATGAATTCAGGGCTCCAATGGACAATGAAGCGTCTTCGGAGATCGTAGCTTCTTCAAGATTGATGAGTATGGGACTGAGTAGGATTCGAACATCCTGAAGTGACATGTTCGGGACCAAGCGAATGGAATCATTTTGGAAACCACTTGCGCTGGCAATGAGGAAGTGCGATTCACAGGATGCGAGCAGATTGGAAACGAGAAATTTGCCCGCTTCATCGCATGCAATGACTTGATCCGCGCCTCTTGGGCTAGCACAGCTGTAGGTGACAGTTGAGCCTGCAAGTGGCGAACCGTTCAGGTCGAGCACCGAACCTGTAATGGCAATTGATTCGGACTGACACCATCCCGCGTTCACGCCAAAAGCCAGACCAATCAGGATGAGTAGAGTTTTTTCAGTCAGTCCCATTCTTGATCGGCCTGTTGAGTTTCCAGAATTCTTTTGGCCGGATGACCGAATCAAGAGGGAGGACATAACTTCTTTCTGACCAATCATTTTTGACAGTTGCCAAATCAACAAACGGGTCGATCATAAGTTGAGACCGCCGACCATTAAGTGTTGTCCATACTTCGGCTCGAACTTTTACATCTTCATTGTTCTCTTGCTTCCAATGATCGTGAATGTGATGTGCCGCTTGAACAATGAGGTCGGGTTTTGCTCCAATCATTTTCAATTGATTTGGCGTGAGGAAGTCTTCAATAGGGAATACTTGTTTTTGACCGGCTTCATTTTCGATGTAATAAATTGCATATCCAGCTTTTTCCATGAGCATTACTTTCCAAGCGAAGCGGTATCCGAATTCATGCCAATATGAATTGCCTTTGTGGGTCAAGTAGCGCCAAGGAAACACTAATTGGAACAGAAGAAAAATGACCAAGAACCCCTTAATTTGTTTATCCCAAAAAGTCATCGGAAAATGACCTGAACTCTTGGAAGGGATATGCAGCGAACCCACAGGGAATCGGCGCCAAAGATTGAAGTGCCATTCGTCTCGGAAGAAGACCGTTGTGCAGGCAATCATTACCCAAGGAAAGACTCCGATTGGAAAAAGAATCCACGTGAGGATATGGAAGATGACCAGAACAGGATAAAAGAAAGGCCTCAGTCGATTGGAGAAAAGGGCGAAAGGAGCAAGCAGGTCAAAAGCAGCGCCCATCCAGCTGAATAAGTAAGCGGTGCTTTTGAGTTTGAATAAGGGCCCAATCAGAGGAAATGAACTGTGTTGCGGAAGCCACATTCGCAAGGGTTGAGCATCCAACATCCAATCGGCATTCAGCTTCGCGATGCCCGCATAGAAGTAGACGATCGCAATGATTATCCGGAACGAATAAACGTTGATCCGTGGCACCATGCTTCTAGAAGCCTTTGCTGGGATGAGGACAAACAAAAAAGCTACGACTGAGACAAAGTAGTAGTGGTTGAGATAATTGCTTTTGTCCAAGACCTCCACGTAGGTGAAACAGACCAAGAAAAGCAAGGCCCCTAGGCGCTGTGTTTTTCCAGCAAGTAGCATGCACCCTCCTGCAATCATCCCCGCAAAAAGGCCCATTGCAGCTTGTGCATTGGGTCGGGGAATCCATTCGAATCCATCAAATGGGAACAACCAAACAGGGGACAAAATTTGCGTTTCAATCCACCCTTTTCCAATGAATCTAATGCTGCTAAATAAAACGAGAACGGCAAAGAATCGCCGCAGCGTTATTATCGGAGCAGCAGAAATCATTGCTTAGTCGTTGTCATTGTCTTGATAGGTAATGAGTACTCCGAGTGATGACATCATATCGACTTTCCAAAGAAGCACCAATGCTTGCAGTTCTTCGAAAACTTCAAATGTTGCGTCTTGGCTGTCGACGACATAATCAGCAAGAGGGTCATTCATCGTGAGCACAGCTGCCTTTGCTGCAGTCAATTGACCTGATATTGCATCGTTCAAACCTGCTCCGTACTCGACGTCGCCTAAGGATTTTAGGTAATCATCCAATCCAATCTGTTGGCTAGCCCCCTGAACGAAATCTCCGAAATAGAAGTTCTCACAACCGATCAACGCTTCGTGCATTAAATCAATGCTCCAGTTCGCCGCAAATGGCGCCTCCACAATTTTAGGCTGTGGTGTCCCGCTAAACGTCATAATTCCGTTTGGCAGTCCGAGTTTTTGTTTTCGAATGCCTTGCTCATAAACCTCATTGAACGAATTCAGGAGCAATCCAATTGAACTGCCTTCCTCCGTTCCTGTCGAGGCCGTAAAGGTGGACTTAAAGTCTCCCTCCCATGCGGTGAGCACCGCAGACGATTCAGTTTGAAGGTAATCAATCAATCGCTTGAGGTGGTCGAGTCGAAAGGAATCATCATTTATCTCAAGGGCAATGTCTTCAGCAGATGCGTGATTTAAGAGGTAATCCAAGGCAGGCAGACCGATGTTACTCAATGTTGCCGGCAGCCCAGGAGTCCAATTTTCATTTGTGAACGCTGCGATGATTTTTGCAGTATCTGTAGGATAGGTATTGGTAGTGGCTAATAGTGCCCGATCCATGGCAGGGCCAAAATTAAAGAGCGAAGCATGTTGCCAATCCATGTAAGTGAGTTTCAGCAACTCCTGCAAACCTTGAATTTGACTCGCATTTATGCCCTCTGTAAGGATCAATTGATCTGCGGCATTTTTTAGATCCTGGCATCTTGAAGCGTAGTTTGAGTATGCCGGGATGATGATCGATGTGGCTGTGTTTTCTAAGAAGGGGCCTCGATCGAATGTGATGGCTTCATCCTCGGAATCGGGAGTGCAACCAGCGATAAACAGAAGGGCAAATATGGTTGGGACGAAAAAACCAACAAGACGCAGTGAGCGCCCTGTTGGTCCAATCCCTGAAACATTGAATTTCATGGAAGTATTGTTTTGCGATTACAAAGCAGTGGCATATTCAGTTAGGCCTGTCATAGCAGCGAGTTCATCACGAACTTCGGTGATTTGCGCAGTTGTTACGTTGTAGTAGTCTTCACCAAGATCTTCCAACAAATGCTCTACGGCATCAGTGTCCACAGATGTGTTGGCTCCAAACTGCAACGCCATGATGAAGGCTTTTGCTTCTGACAGCTCGTGATTCCGGAGTGCATCATCAGCGTAATTATCAAGAGCATCGTTCAAGTAGTGAATGGCTGTTCCAGCAGAAACGCGCTCGAGTTCGCGGTTGATGATTGCAATTTGCGCATCTCGTTCCGCCAACAAATTTTGAGAAATTGCGGCTCGACCGGTTCGGAATGCAGCAGACAATATTGATGCCGATGAAAGCAAATCTTCACGCGAGTATGTGTACTTGCCCCAGAATCGGTTGGCCCCACTCGTCGGGTAGTCTATCGCGTCAGTGAAGTAACCATACGCTTCATCCCAATGGTGCTCCATTTTAGTATAATACTTCCCGTCAGCGGCGTCGACGGCAACGGAATTGTCGACATCCATTTTGCCCGGGGCGAGATATACTGAGCTGATGTTATAGTAGAAGCATGCACCCATGAGACCTTTTTCAATGAGCTGTGTCCATTCTTGTCCTTGAGCACTTTGAAGGTATTTGCTATCACTAGTAGTAGATGCTACGACACCTGCAACGCCTGCAGCTCCTGTATTTTCGCCGGCTACGGTTTGGCCGCTTGCCTCAGCAATGCCATTCATGTAGCCTTCAAATGTGTCTGTCCAAAATGCATCTCCACCAACAGTCTTGCTGCGAAGTTGTTTGCTTGATCCGGTCATTCCGAGTTCCTCCAGGTCATCCCATGTGTAGCCGTCATTTGCATACATCGAGAGGAGTGTTGCAGCATCCAATGCTGTTCCAGGCGTATTTGACGTTTTGAGATATGTTGTCATTTCTGAGAGCATGTTCAAACGTTGTCGTTGTCCGTCAAAATTTACGGTGCTATTTCCGTCTGCATCTGTGAAAACATATTCATCTGGGGTGACAACTGCAAAGTCGCAAGTGCCGTCGTCTGTATCGGCATTTTCGTCATAGTTTGTAGCTGCTGCATCTGTGCAACCTTCTTTGTTGCATGAGGTGAGCGCGAACGCAACCAATAAGGTGGCTGCGAAAAAGTGAGTATCCTTGAACTTCATTGTTGCTTTTTAAAAAAGATTCTGAGTGCAAATATTTTAATTGAAGCAGGTCATATCCAATACCTGAAACACGGTATTTAGAATGGTTCTAAATAAGATGGGAGAATGTGTAAATAGAGCCAGCGTCAGAGTCAGCGCTGATTGTCAATAAAGGCATTTTGATGCGAGACATATGGTCTTTGGTATACACCCGAAATCAAAAAAGCCCCGCTATCGCAATGATAACGGGGCTTTCTTTTTGTTCGTTGAGGTCCGAAGCGGATTCGAACCGCTGTAGCAGCTTTTGCAGAGCTGAGCCTAGCCACTCGGCCATCGGACCCTCAAATCCTGTTTTCGTCAAGCAGGACAGCAAATATACGAAAACCACGGAGGGAGGTTACATTCCTAGGCGTAGAAATGTACTTTCGTGGCATGGGACTTCAGAAATATTATGCCAACGCATTGACCATGGGCAACTTGTTGTCCGGTGTGCTGGTGATCATTGGGCTGTTCATTTGGCCATTTGGTGCGGCAGTGAATGGGAACCTTACGGGTGAATCATTCTCGGAATTTGGCGCATTGGCCCAAGGCGGGCGCGGATGGGGGATGCTGGCGTTGGCAATGATTTGGATGGCGGGTCAGCTGTTTGACTTGCTGGATGGAATCGTAGCGCGCTGGACGCGAACCGAAGGTCCGATGGGGTTGCAGCTGGATAGCATTGCGGATGCGGTTTCCAGTGGGGTCACTCCTGCCATTGCTGGGGTCATGTTTCTCCATGCATGGGCACCCGCGATTCCAACGGTTTTGAAGTTCTTGCCCTTGACCATGGCCATGGCCGCGACTTGGCGCTTGGCTCGGTTCAATGTTGAATACGCTGCGGGGTCAGATGGAACGGGATTTCGTGGGATGCCTGCACCCGCGGGTGCGTTGTGGTGGATCGGTATTTTGCTCACGGCTGCTCAGTACGAGATGTTTGGCTCGTGGGGTTTGTATGGCATTGGGGGCATGGTCACGGTCGTGGCATCTGTCTTCATCGGTTCCACGCTAATTCCCTGGTGGATGATCAGCGACCGCCCCATGATGGACCTCAAAGGATGGGGCAAAACGCCCGAATACGACCGCAAGCGAATGGTGCTTTTGGTCGGGCTGTTCATTGTGGGAATCGTGGTGGCAATTTTTGGCCGCGCATTCGGTTTGGGATTGCAAGCCGCGTTACTTTTGTATGCATTCTTCGGAAAATTCATTCAACCGAATTAAACACACTTTAAGCTTCGACCATGAAATTCAGCGCATCCATTGACATCATGCCTTTGCCCGCCTTATTGGACCCGCAAGGGAAGGCCGTTTCGAGCAACATGAAAAATATTGGACTGGCCGGCATTGACCAGGTCCGTATCGGCAAGCACATCACCTTGGAGGTGGAAGCTGCCAATCAGGCCGAGGCGGAAGCACAAGTCAAAGAAGCTTGTGAAAAGCTGCTCACCAATCAAATCATGGAGCAATTCGAGTTCCAAGTGGAGGCGCTGGAGGCAGTAGCCTGATTCAGCCCCTCGGTTCAGAGCAGGCCTAGCGCCAGCAGAAACCCAAACAATACTTCAGGAGTAGGCTTGCCTTCGAACACGCAGATGCGGTCGAACACGCTGATGCTGTCTTCTTTGTACAAACCAAAGGCGCTTGGGTCGAGTGCATCCGGCTGAAGCGTGTAGACCAGGTCCAGAGGAAAAGTACTGTCGCCAATGTAAATTGTATTGCCGTCCAAGGTGTACAATATGGCATCGCTAAAATTTGAATCGCCTTGAATCAAGTGGCCATCACGCACGGTGAATTTCAAATCGAAGGAGCTCGAAGAATACCCCTCAAACAATTCTCCCGGACGGGTTGTCCAAAGCACAGTGCCACGCCAGTCCTTTCCTTCGCGGATTAATCCTTGTTCTGAATGGAGCATCAATTCGCTCCAAAGCATGCGATGGTCGGGGTAAACATTGACGCGTTCTTGGGCGAGCAGCGATGCACTCCAAGAAAGCATACCGATGAGTAGAAACCCTCCGAGGCGTATGCTTTTCATGACCGCATGGCTGCGATTCCCGGCAATTCTTTGCCTTCCAAGTATTCCAACATCGCGCCACCCCCGGTACTGACATAACTGACCTTTTCGGCCAAGCCCGCCTTGTTGATGGCAGCCACAGAATCTCCACCTCCGATCAGCGTGAATGCACCGCTTTCGGAAGTTGCTTCTGCAAGTGCATCGGCCACGGCGTTCGTCCCTTTGGCGAAGGCGTCCATATCAAATACGCCCATGGGGCCATTCCAGAGTACTGTTCATGCGCTTAGCACCGCTACGACAAACCGTTG
>CAXDQP010000012.1:0-16985 GCA_963991335.1 uncultured Flavobacteriales bacterium | reverse complement strand
CTACACTAGATCGCTCGTCGGCAGCGTCAGATGTGTATAAGAGACAGGATCCGCGGACCGAGGGTAAAGCTGATATCACGAATGGTTTGCGGTGCTTGGTGGATGTCTGCAGCACGCAACAGGGCCAAGATTCCCGGTCGCTGTCGCTTGCGCAACTGTTTCAACCCTTGGGAAGCCATGATGCGGTTCTCACCTTGGAGCTCAACCAAATCTGCACCAATACTGATGGCCACCAAGTCCAACTCTTCATAAATTCCACTCTCAGGCAAATCCATCAGATGGGCCAGTGATTGGAGCAATTTGAAGGCCACGCCGCAGCCCGACAGCTCCTTGAATGGGTAAGGACAGTCCGATCGTTTTGGGTTGAGAACGGCAAAAGCTGCGGGCAACTTTGCTTCAGGCAAATGATGATCGCAAATGATGACATCAATGCCCCGGTCCTCAGCATCCGCGAGAGGGTCAAAATCCTTGGTCCCACAGTCCAAAGTAATCATCAAGGAGAATCGGTTTTCAGAAGCATAACGCACGCCTGCCATGCTGACGCCATACCCTTCGTTGTAGCGATGTGGAATGTACGTTTCGACCTGGCCTCCAACCCCCTCAAGGTAACTCGCGACCATGGCAACAGATGTTGTGCCGTCAACGTCGTAATCGCCATAAATTAAAATGCGCTCCTCGTCTTCAATGGCCTGATGGAGGCGATTGACCGCCTCTCGCATGTCCTTCATCAGCATCGAGTGGTGCATCGCCGACAACGCAGGATTCAGAAAGCCAAGCACTTCCTCGGGCTCCTTGAGTCCACGCTGAATGAGAAGGGAAGCAACCAATGGAGTAAGTCCAGCGTTGTTCATCAAGTGCGCAATTTCTGTTCGATCAGGCTGGGGTTTTACCACCCATGAGCTATCATTCAACTGTTGAGATACGGTCATGATGAAAGGACAGTGGTTGCGGTTTTGTATAACTTCCCCATCAAGCCTTTCATCGTTTTGATGAAAAAGGTAAAAGGGTAATTGTGTCTAACTTATCTTGCACTGCCTAATTTAGGACAATGAATTTGCAAATGCTCAGTCAAAATCGATTTACGAAAATGAAATCTTCAAAATTTGCTCTCGCTTCTGCGCTTCTTTTAATGCTCGCTGTTGTCAGCGGTTGTTTGAACGATGACAATTTGATTCCTGAAAACTGTTACGATGGCATTCTCAATAATGGAGAAGAATTGGTCGACTGTGGGGGGTCAATATGTCCGGCTTGTGACCCTTGTGAAAATGGTCAGTACGACGCACTGTTGGGAGAAACCTGGGTAGATTGCGGGGGAGAATGTGGACCGTGTGATCCCAGTTTCAACGGCGTTCAAGATCCGGGGGAAGCCGGCATCGATTGCGGCGGTGATACGGGCGTCGCGTGTGGGGAGTTGTGCGGAGACGGCCTCCCAAATGGCAATGAACTAGCTGTGGACTGCGGAGGTCCGGATTGTGAGCCCTGTCCAACATGCTGTGATGGCCTGATGAATGGGGATGAGCTTGCCGTGGATTGTGGAGGCAATTATGAGTCCAATATTTACATTGCCTGTGAAAACCCGAATATTGTTTGTGGGCCTTGTCCAGATGGCGTCAACTGTGGCAATGGCCTCATGGATGGAGATGAACTTTACATTGATTGTGGAGGTGATTACTGCCCTGAATGCGAATCCATTTTGACTTGGAAAGCGAACGGAACGGCGCTTGTAGCCGAGACAGGGCTTTCTGCTGAACTGGATGGCACCACCATCACTGTCACAGGGTTGACATTGACCGGAGCGGGTCTAGCGCTGGTGATGGAAGTCCCCTTGGCCGGTTGGGTCGCGGGATCACAAATACAATGCTCAGCTGCGACGGGTTCTTCTTGTTCCTATGCCGATCCTGCGGCCAACGCATACAGCACAAACTTTGGCGGTGGCGTTACCATTGATATCGCTTACGTCGATGCAGTTCCAGGCGGCTTCGTAGTCGGAACCTTCATGGGCACAGTGGTAGGGATGTCTGGCGAAAGCATGAACATCGCTCAAGGCGCATTCCAGATGCAAATTGACTGATTTACCCGCTCGCTGAAATTATTCCTCCGAACGAATCAGCTCAAACAATGCATCCAAGTTGGGTGCAAGTACAACCTCAATTCTGCGATTCCTGGCCTTGTCATCCGGATCAAGCGGGTGATATTCACTCCTTCCAGCAGCGGTCAAAACTTCAGGGTCTACTCCGGAAGCCTTCAATATTTCAATGACGGCAGTCGATCGGAGCACGCTCAATTCCCAGTTGTTTCTCGGGATTGCGCTGGATCGCAACTGATCTGAATCGGTATGGCCTTCAACGATGATTTCGAGGTTGGATTGTTGGCTGATTACTGCCGCTAAACCTTCAAGTGCCTGCTGTCCGTTCGCATTAATGGCCGTACTGCCCGACGGAAATAGCAACTGGGCTTCCAGGCTAACATAGACTTTCCCGTCGCGCTGTTCCACCGATAATCCTTTATCCGCGAATCCGAGCAGCGCGTCCGCGAGTTGGCTTCTCAGTGCTTCTGCAGCTGCGTCGCGAGCGGCCAGGAGTCCTTCTAACTCAGCGATACGTTGTGACCGAGCACTCAATTCATTCTCCCGCTCTTCAAGATTGGTTCGCAACTGATTCAGTGCATCCTCTTGTTGCTGCAATTCGTTCCTCGAACGACTCAAATCTGCAAGTAAGGCTCGGTTTTCTTCGTTGATTGCCGCCATACGTGATGAACTTTCCGAAGTGAGAACATCATTCAATTCTCCGAGTCGGGCGACGTTGGCATGGCTTTGACGTAAGGCACGACCTAGGCGAGTGGTATCGGCCGCCTAGGTATGCCTATTCTCTTCCAAAACAGCAATTCTTCCCGCCATTTCTCGCCTTTCAATCTCCCCATCTTGACCTTCAAGTGCGAGCTTTCGATTTTCGTTTTGAACTTCGTCGAAGTCTGATTGCAATTCGTCGAACTGCTTGAGGGTGACACATCCCGTGAACAGAAAAAAACTAAAAAAGAAGGTCGTCGGGTATAATATTGATTTCATCGGAGTTGTATCGAGAATAGCCTCTAAACCTCGATGTTGACAGCCGAATTTTTTCGGAGTTTCAAAATATTTTTGAAACATCTTTCGTTGATAAAGTGTTCTCAGGACACTACATTTGAGAACAACGATGGACAAAATGAGCACAATGATTCGCAATGCTGCTACTTGGTTTGACCGAACACTCGGATGGTTTTTTACCAATGGGAATAAGGTCAGCTACGAGCACTATGAGTCACCTGTTGAGCAAGATTGTTGAAGTTCCTGATGCGCGCGTAGGCAAGCATACACTCTGAGGCTCCGTAAAAAATCGCAACGCCTCGAATCCGCCTTCTCTTCCAACTCCACTCGACTTCACCCCGCCAAATGGGGTGCGTAAGTCACGGACCAACCAGCAATTGATCCAAGCGATGCCACTCTCTACAGCAGCGGCCGTGCGATGCGCCTTTGCAATGTCTTGCGTCCAAATGGTGGCTGCCAGACCGTACTGAGAATCATTGGCCAGTTGAATGGCTTCTTCCTCGGTTCGAAAGCTTTGCAGGGTAATGACCGGTCCGAAAACCTCCTCTTGATTGATCTCACAAGTAGGCCCAAGGCCCTCGATGATAGTGGGTTGGACAAAAAAACCATTTCTGCATCGCTCATTAGGAGCCTCGGCTTCATCGCCACCGCAAAGGATTGTTCCTCCGGCTTCCTTCGCGTTATTTATGCTGGATAAGATTTTGTCCCGATGGGCCTGTGATACCACGGCGCCCATCTTGGTTGCTGCATCAGCCGGATCTCCGATGCGCATCCGCTTCACCTTTTCGACGAGTGCGTTCTTGAACCGATCGTAAAGTTTGTCTTGGATAAGAATACGGGATGAGCACAAACAAATCTGCCCTTGATTGGCGAAAGACGAACGCAGTGTTGTCGAAACGGCTTTGTCAAAATCGCAATCCTCGAAAATGATAGCAGGATTTTTCCCGCCAAGCTCCAAGCTCAACTTTTTGAATTGCGGCGCAGTGGTTCGCGCGATGTGTGCTCCCGTGGAGGTACCGCCCGTGAATGAAATGGCTTTGATTTGAGGATGTTCGACGATGGCTTGACCGGCTTCCGAGCCCAAGCCGTGAACGACGTTGAACACTCCTGCAGGAATTCCGGCTTCTTCGGCCCATTGCGATAACATGAAGGCGGACACTGGGGTGATTTCAGAGGGCTTGGCGATGACGCAGTTTCCTGCGGCAATGGCGGGAGCAATTTTCCAGGTAAAAAGGTAGAGGGGTAAGTTCCAAGGAGAAATACAACCCACGATACCAATGGGTTTGCGGTGGGTGTAATGGATGTGCGAGCTGTCGGCAGGAATGTGTGCTTCGGAAGCGAAGTGTTCGATGGCTCCTGCAAAAAACTCGAGGTTTTTTTGAGCACGAGGAATGTCCACAGCCTCCGCGAGCGAGATGGGCTTTCCGTTGTCTTTGGATTCGGCACGCACCAGTTCACCAGCGTGTTGCGCGACAATTTTAGCCCAGCGCCTGAGGCATTCGGAACGGTCCTCAAATGACCGGTTCGACCATTGCGGAAAAGCCTTGGCCGCAGCCTGCACTGCCAATTCAACGTCATCAGCATCGGAGCGCGGGATTTGACCATATACCGCACCAGTAGCTGGTTCAATGTTGTCCATCCATTTGTCTTTTGTTGTTCCTTGTAGCTGCCCTCCAATTAGATTTTGCAATTGCTCCATGCCTCCAAGATAATTAGAGTGTGTCGATTGCATACAAATTCAGAAAATCCTTTTTATCTTTGCGCACGCTTTGACCGCGGTCATTGTCGTTAATTCCCCGATGGTGTAATGGTAACACACCGGTTTTTGGTGCCGTTTTTCAAGGTTCGAGTCCTTGTCGGGGAACGTTTAGCTTGAGAATCCTTGGGAATTTTCCCAGGGATTTTTCATTCATGCACTTACCGAAATGAATTATTCGCCGTTGGTGAGGGCGTCAATTTGCATTTGCAGCTGCGTGATTGTGTTTTGCAAAGAGTCAACGCTGCTGAGCAATTGGGTTAAGGCAGCGGCTACTTCGTGTCCGCCGACGAGGATTTCGCCACTGACAGCAGCATTTCCCGCGATGGTTGCGTCTCCTGCATTGTTGACGGTGAAAGCGTCTGAGCGATCATTGGCACCGTTTCCATTTCCGATGGCGAGCAGGATGTCGGTTTGCATGGCGCTATTAAACTGGCCAAATACGGCGCTATTCGCTTGATCTGCGATCACACCCAAACCGCTCGCGAACGCATTCGATGCAGATGCTGTTGAGGAACGCCCAATAGCACGGCTGTAGAGACCGCTAGCGTTACTCTCAAATCCGCCTGCATGGCTGGCATATCCCGATGCCGTGCATCCAAATCCTTCCGCATGGGCAACGTCACCATATGCAGAGCTTGCTTGTCCTTCCGCATGCGATGAATTGCCTGTGGCTTCGTTTTGTCGGCCTTCGGCATGGGAATACAAACCTGAGGCCGTCGATAAATAACCTTGGGCGTGTGCAGCGGTGTTTTCCGCGCTGGTTCCGTAACCTTCAGAGTGGCTGTAGTTGGACGTTGCTTCCGTGTTGTAGCCTTCAGCATGAGCGCTGAGACTTGTTGCCAAAGTCAACATCCCTTCTGCGTGGGAGGCCGTGCCGCTTGCGGTGGTGCCTTCGCCTTCTGCACTTGAACAAATTGCGCTGGCCGTGGTGAGCCGATTTTGTGCATTGCTGTATGGTCCGCTTGCCGTGGTATTGATGCCTGAGGCGTTGGCATAAAGACCACTAGCTGAGACGGCATACCCTTGCTCAAACCGTTGCAAAATTCGAGCAGACCCTTTCATCCAAGTATAGGTTGTCGTTGCGACGATACTGTCTTGCATGCTTGAAAGACCGAGAGAATCGCGCGCAGCCGATGCGGTCGATGCATTTGTGCCGCCATATTCAATCGGAATTACGCCCTCTACGTTGAATTCGGCACCATAAAAAGGCAAGAAAATCAGCAAATCATTGACTTCAATGGTCCCACTATTGTCGCTGTCTGGGTTATACGGGAATCCGCCTGCATATTCGCTCTGAGCTTGGCAGATGGATAGGGCGGTGCCCATAACAAGGATGAAAACGGTCAGACTTAGACGGTATGGGAAAGGCATGCTATTCATTTTGAGAGCAAGTTACGTGTCAATAAGGGAAAGTGAATGCCTATAAAAATGACCTTGCGGGGTCCCGTAATTACTTCGAGATGATCCAGCGAAGCGTCTCCACCTCCTCTAAATGCTCAATGCGCACGAGGTAGCAACCGGATACGAGCTCCGAGGCATCCAGTAGGATTAAGGCCGCGGATTCGCGATCATTTCCATCCAGCTGGATGGAGGACATAGCCTGCTGCCCAGCAAGGTTGTATACGCTGACGGTGGCATTTGCGGCTTGTGTTCGTTGCACTCGCAGAGTGGAGGAAGATGCGGTTGGGTTCGGCGCAATCGTGCTGCCGGTTGTGAAGAATTGTTCGAACGGATTTTTGGCACTCGGCGGGTTGAAAGTCTCGTCATCTGAATCTTCAATCCCGTCCGCAGGGCTTTCGAGAAGCCCTTCAGGATCCTCACAACCTCCGCCGTCGAAAATCAATGTTTGCACGAATATCCCCACGTTTCCGCTGCAATCGCTGGCGGTGTATGTGCGTTCAATTTCAAATGGGGCATCGTCACCTGCATCGGGATTTCCGCTTAGAATGACATCAGCATAATTGCTATCCAATCCGAGACCACAGTTGTCTTCTGCAAAAGAACAGGGGTCGGGCAAGGTGACTCCGACGCCAGGTTCAAAGCAAAGGGACACAGTGCTTTCGCAGCTGCTCTCCATCACAGGTGCAGTGGTGTCGACCGCATACGTGTATTGCGTTTTGGAAGTGAAATCACCGGAAGTTGGATTCAAGGAATTGTAAAATTGTGCGACGAACTCATCTCCACAAGGAACATTTATAAGGACGTCATCGCCCAGATCAACAACCAGATCTCCTGCCAAACCCATCACGGACTGTCCCAAAACTTCTCCTTCCCATGCGAACCAACCACCCAAACCGTATTCGCAGTTCACGCTGTTTCCACCTGGACCAAGTTGAAAGCGTTTGCTCTCATTGAATGGCATGTGCGATAACTGGAGCCAGGACCCATCATATCCCCCAGAACCTATGAGGTAAGATTGAGAATTATCCATGCGGTAAGTCATCCAAATTGAGGTGTCCGCTTCGCATTGAAGGGCCGTCATTAATTCATGTCCTACACTTTCATTGAGCCACGTTTCCGCAGTTTGCATATCCTCCAAAACCAAATGCAAGTTCCATTTGAGGTTGTCGTTCTCACTGTCGGCCACCTGTCCTGTGACCAAAGCAACACCGTTTGAAAATCGGGTAAGGATGAGTGGAAATGATTCAACGAAATAATCGGATTCGGCCAGACCGAGCTGATCAGCCAGCCCGAAAAGTCGAATTGCTCCGTCTGGGCCGTCGCCTTCAGCGGTATTCGCTAGATTGAAGCTTTGACTTCCAATGACTTCTCCAAAGAAAGAAGTCACCTCCAATGTGTCTCCGGTGGAGGGGTCGATGGCGACGATGCCAGGATCTGTTCCACTCGGCAAGTCTGAAACGCACTGAACCGTGTCGGGATCAAATGCAGCGAGAAACAAAGGAGCACAATTCGTACATCCCACGAGCACTCCATTGCAATCGTAATTAGGAAGGGGGTATTCACACGATGAGGGGATAGAGAGTGTCGCCTCACTATCGAAGTTGCATGCAGTGAAATCCATGCATCCGGCACAACTTTCAAAATCGCATGCACTCTCGTCTGGAATGGTTGCGTTATCGTCGAAATTGCATGCAAGCGGTGCCGTGCAGCCCGCACAGGAGAAGTATTCACAGGATAGGTCTGGATACAACGCGAGTGGATCGAAGTTGCATGCAAACTCATTCATACAACCGATGCACGAAAAGTATTCACAAGAGCCGTCATCATCCGTGGCAGAAACATCATAATTGCAAGCAAATGGATTGGTGCAACCTTCTTGAACGAACGCACTAGCCACTGAGGTATTCATAGCAGCTAAGAGCGCAGCCAATGCGAGGCAACGCAGAAATCCATTCAACTTGGATGTGGAAAGGCGATTCATTGGTGTTTCAGAAGACGATTCTGACATTATATACCCAAATTCGGGATTTTCCCGCCAAAAAACAAGTCAGAATGCAAAAATAACAAGCCGAAAAACCAAAAATAACCAACGAATGGGTATTATACAGCAACGATGTTAATGATTCGACCCGGCACCACAATGACCTTTCGGATGGTTTTCCCCTCTATTTGGGCGATGGTTTTTTCGTGGTTTAGCGCTGCATCTTCCACTTCTTTCGGGTTCATATTCGCATCCAATTCCAGTTGGAAACGAACCTTCCCATTGAAGGAAACCGGGTACGTGATGCGATCGGCGGTTAACCATCTTTCTTCGCTTGCAGGCCAAGAGGCGTCCATTACACTTCCATTACCACCACTTTTATCCCATAACTCCTCTGCCAAGTGAGGAGCTACAGGGCTTAATAAAATGGCCAGAGGCTGCAGCAATTCGTTCTGACTGCCCTTGGAATCGAGCAGTTCATTGACCCCGATCATAAGTGCACTGATGACGGTGTTGAACGCATGCCGATTCAGATCATCCGTCACTTTCTTAATGGTTTTGTGTAAAATCCTCAGGCTGGCTTCATCGGGTTTACCATCTGCTGCGCGTTCGAACAACCGATGCGTTTTCCGCAGGAAATTATGCACGCCGCTGATGCCTTGGGTATCCCATGGCTTGTGCTGGGTGAGCGGACCAAGGAACATTTCATAGCACCGCAACGTGTCCGCTCCATAACGTTCCACCAAGTCATCTGGGGTTTGGACGTTGAATTTGGATTTGGACATCTTCTCCACTTCGAACCCACATGTATATGTGTCGTCTTCGCCCAAGACGAATTCTGCATTGGCGTATTCCGGGCGCCACTTTCGGAAGGCATCCGTGTCCAACTTATCTCCTTCCACAAAGTTGATGTCCACGTGCAGCCGTTGGGTTTGGAACTCTTTTCGACGTTCGAACGTCACGAATTTCTCGGTGCCTTGAATGCGATAAACGAAGCTCGACCGTCCCAAGATCATCCCCTGATTGATCATTTGTTTGAAGGGCTCATTGAAACCAATCCAACCATGATCGAACAGAAATTTCGTCCAGAAGCGAGCGTACAAAAGATGCCCTGTTGTGTGCTCGGCTCCCCCGATGTACAAATCAACTTGGCCCCAATAATCAGACTTTTCTCGGCTGCAAAAAGTGCTGTTGTTGTGCGGATCCATGTACCGCAAGAAATACCAACTCGAACCGGCCCATCCCGGCATCGTATTGTATTCCATGCGATCTCCTTCAAAAACATTCCAGTCTTCTTTTTGGGCTCTCGCCAGTGGTGGCTCTCCTTCTTCTGTCGGCAGGTAGGCATCTACTTTCGGAAGCGTTACCTGCTTGTCCTTTATGAGGCGTGGAATTTCATCTTCGTAACAAATTGGGAACGGCTCGCCCCAATACCGCTGGCGACTGAAAACAGCACCGCGCAACCGGTAGTTGATTTGCTTGGTTCCCACACCCTTGGACTCCAGTATGGCAATTGCGGCTGGGATGCCATCTTGGCTGCTCAGGCCATTGAGCGATTCCGAGTTGCAAAGTGTGGCCGTATTCTCGGTAAAAACTGCCTCGTCCGTGTCTTTGCCCTCGAAAATTGAAGGAATGGTCAATCCAAATGTTTTGGCGAATTTCCAATCTCGCTCATCGCCAGCAGGCACTGCCATGATGGCGCCCGTTCCATAACCTGCAAGAACATAATCGGCAATCCAAATGGGCAAAGGCTTTCCCGTCATTGGATGAATGGCGAATGCACCGGTGTCGCATCCCGTTACCTTCTGCTCTCCAGCGCCTTGACGCTCCCGTTCAGATTTCAGCGAGGCAGCGAGTTGGTACTGTTCAACGGCATCCTTTTGCGCGGCCGAAGTGATTTCGGGCACCAAGGGGTGCTCGGGGGCCAAGACCATGAAGCTCACGCCATATAAGGTATCAGGCCGTGTGGTGAAAACATCCAGTTGATGGTTGGTTTCGGCCACTTGGAATTGGACCTCAGCGCCTTGGCTTTGTCCAATCCAATTTCGCTGCGCTTCTTTGATGCTGTCCGTCCAATCCAGACCATCCAAGTCTGAAAGCAGACGACTGGCATAGGCTGAAATTCGCATGATCCATTGCCTCATACGCTTGCGCTGAACGGGGTGTCCCCCGCGCTCGCTCAAGCCGTCTTTGACTTCATCGTTGGCCAAAACAGTTCCCAATGCGGGGCACCAATTGACTTCGCTGTCGGCCAGGTAGGCCAAACGGAATGCCATGAGGATTTGTGATTTATCGGCATCAGAACTCTGCTTCCATTGTTCCGCAGAGAGTTTTCCCACAAAGTCCTCCCCCCATGGCGCGCGCACTTCAGCGGAAAGGGTTTCCCACCATTTTGAATCACAGGCGGGCTGCACTTGACCCAATCCATCAGACTCAAGGGCGGCGATCAGTTCAGAAATAGGCCGGGCTCTGTCGGTCTCCACATCATACCAGGATTCAAAAAGCTGGCCAAAAATCCATTGGGTCCAACGGTAATATTGCGGGTCGCTGGTGCGCACTTCACGCGTCCAGTCATAGCAAAAACCCATTTGCTCTAACTGCTCGCGGTACCGACTGATGTTCGTTTCGGTGGTAATCGCCGGGTGTTGGCCCGTTTGAATGGCGTATTGTTCGGCGGGAAGACCAAAGCTATCGTATCCCATGGGGTGGAGTACATTGAATCCTTGATGCCGTTTGTAACGGGCAAAAACATCGCTGGCGATGTAACCCAATGGGTGGCCGACGTGCAGTCCCGCACCAGAGGGGTATGGGAACATGTCCAACACATAAAATTTAGGTCGGGTTGTGTCTTCGTCAACGCGGTAAGCATTGTCAGCTTTCCACTGCGCTTTCCAGCGCTTCTCAATGGCTTGAAAATCGTAATCCATGGGTATCTGCCTGTTCCGCGCAAAGGTACTCCTCGAATACCGGCTTAAAATGACTTTGACGAATATCTTTGCGCTGTGTATTTGAGTAAAACACCTCCGATTTTAAAGGCTATGGCTACACAAATGATGTGGTCTGGCCCTGAGAATGTCGATGGCAAGCCCGCGGTTTATTTGACGTTTGATGATGGCCCGCACCCAGAAATCACAATGGAAGTGCTGGATATCCTGAACCGATGCGGTGTGCCGGCGACCTTCTTTTGCGTGGGAAAAAACGTTGAAAAACATCCTGAAGTCATTCAAAGAATCCGGGCCGAAGGACACGACTTGGGGAATCACACCTATGCCCATGAATCGGGTTGGAAAACGTCCAATTTTAAATACCTGAAGAGTTATTCTCGTTGCCAATCGCTCATTGATGCGCCGTGGTTTCGGCCGCCTTATGGACGCATTACGCGTTCACAAGCAGCAGCCCTTCAAGACCAGACCAAAATCATCATGTGGGATGTGTTGAGCGGTGATTTCGACGAAAACAAAACTGCGGATCACTGTTTCAATGATTTACTGACGAATACCCGCCCAGGAGCCATTGTGGTATTTCACGATTCTGAGAAGGCTGCAAAACGGATGCTTCCGGTGTTGGAACCCTACCTGAATTGGCTTCGAGATGAAGGCTATACCTGTCAGTTACTCCCCGGATCCAGCTGATTCGGCGTTGCTTTCCTCCTCCGCTTTTTTTCCGGCATTGCGCAACAATGTCAACTTGGCGCGGATGTCTTCCATCTCTTTTCGGTCTTCCTCCATGGATTTCTCGTATTGGGCTCGGATTGACTCCGCACCCTTGCCCGTGAACCGCTCAATGTTTTCCTCTGTCTTTGTGACCCGCGTTTTGATACGGTCCATCTTTTCCCTCAAAATTCGCTGTTCCCGTTGGATGTTTTGGGTGTCAGAACTGACCAAATGATCGATGCGCTGCTTGTAGGTTTCCATCGCCCGCTCCGACTTTTGAGCGCTCAGTGCGTCATAATGCACATCCATTGCTGTGCGGTAAGCGTTCATGATGGAGTCGAGGGACTTTCTCGGGATGAAACCGATTGCATTCCAACGTTCGGAAAAGGACTTCAAACTTGCGAGGGCTTCCTGGCGTTTTTTCGGAAGCGTTGAGGCCTTGATTTCGTCAATCAACGCCTTCTTTGCAGCCAAGTTTTTCTTCTCTTCTTCAATCCGACCAGCCATTTCGGCTTTCCGGGCCTTGAAAAAGGAGTCTTGGATCTTGCGAAACTTTCCCCACAGTTTTTGTTCCTCCCGCGGGGTGCATGCCCCCGCGTCTTTCCAAGCCTTTTGGAGGTCCATCATCTGAGGAGCCGTTTCTTTCCAATTGGTGTTTTTGGCCAACTCTACCGCCTTTTCAATCAGGGCAATTTTCTGCTCTTTGAAGGCTTTTGTGGTCTCCTTTTGATCGTCGTAAAACAGCTGCTTCTTCGCGAAGAATACGTCCGCCAATTCCCGAAATTGGCCCCACAACGTTTCATTTTGATCCTTCCCCGCGAAACCAGTGGTTTTCCACTCCTGTTGCAATGCGATCACTTTTGCCGTAGCGGCTTGCCAGGCATCATGGCTTGAAGCTACCTCTTCGGCTACGACCGCGCGCAACTGCTCAACCAGAGCGATTTTTTTGTCGGCGTGGCCTTGGAAAGTTGCCTTGATCTGCTGGTAATGTTCTTTGACCTCCTCAAATACAGGGCGAATGAGACCGAAGAACTCATCGGCCATTTCCTTATAGTTTTCCCGTGGGGAGGGTCCGATGTCGAGCCATTGTTTCTGCAACAAGCGGGCTTCTTTTTGGCGCTCCTTGAGGGATTCTACCGCAGCCATAGCTTTGGCTTTTTCCGTAAGCTCTTCTTTCTTTTTCTGGTTCACTTTCAAGTCGTGATCCTTCAGCTCTTTGTAGATGTTGATGTTGTAGAAGAACTCATCTTGCAGCCGGTAATATTGATCGTGGACTTCTTTGTGGCGGTCGCCGGGCACTTCTCCTACGGTTCCCCATTCCTCGCGAACTTCATTGAAAATGACAAATGCAGCGCCAATGTTTTCTTCCTCTTGGATGGTGTGCCGCAACCGCTCGAGCATGGCCAGTTTCTTTTCCAAATTTCCGCGCTGCTCATCGGCCACCTGCTTGCGCCGTTCTTTTTCACGTGTTTTGAAAAGGGCAATGGCTTCTTCGAATAATGCTTCTTCTGGAGAAGGCACGTATTCAAAAGTTTCGGATGTGCTGCCTTCGGCAGGGATCCATGCTTCGCGCTGTTTGCGCACTTCTTCTTGGGTTAGACTGCGAAATTCTTCCATCGCGGAACGGACGTCTCCGCGGATGCTCTCTAAGTCTTCTTGCCCAAGCAAGGTTTGAATGCGCTCTAATATCTCAGACCTCATCGGTCACGTATTTAAAATTCAGGACTGCAAATATCGGTCAAACCCTTGTTTTGACGCTATTTTCGGGCAAATTCACGTCCGAAATATGGAAGAGTGGCTGAATAAGATGCGGAAATGGTGTTCCATTCGAGAGCGATGCGAGCATGATATTCGCGTAAAATTAAAAAACGCAGATGTCTCGGATTCTGAGATACAGCAGCTGATTGCGCGTTTGATTCAAGAAGATTTTATGTCGGAAAGCCGGTTTCTGGAGTCGTATATCCGCACCCACATTGAATACAAAGGGTGGGGCCCACATAAGATTGTAAATGGTTTGAAAATCAAAGGATTTGATTCGTCAAAAGCATGGAATGCAGTTAATTCTTGGGACCAAAGGGATTTTGAGCGGGTCTTGAATCGATTGCTGGAACGAAAAGTGGAGGATTGGCAAGAGAACAGAGAGCGGGTAATCCGTTTTTTGGTTTCAAGGGGACATCGGATGGAAGACATATTGCGTCAAGGGGCTGCTTTGGGAACGGGGGTGAATTAACTTTGGCCATTCATGATTACGATTGATCAAATAAATGCGTTGCGAAAACGCATCGAAGATTTAAGGGGTTACTTGTCCATCGATGAGAAGGCAATTGAAATTGCGGAGGAGGAAAAACGCACACAAGCCCCCGAGTTTTGGACCAACTCGAAGGAGGCGGAGTTGGTGATGAAGCGCATTCGAACCTTGAAAACGTGGACCGGCAGCTTCAACGATTGCCTCGGGAGTTTGGAAGATGCTCAGGTTCTTTTTGAATTCATGAAAGCCGGAGAAGCGGACGAAGCCGAATTCACAACGGCCTTTGACACTGCGATCAAAGCAGTGGAAGAATTGGAGTTTAAAAACATGCTCAGCGCTGAGGAAGACAACCTCAATGCCGTCATGCAAATTACATCCGGAGCCGGTGGAACAGAAAGCTGTGATTGGGCGGCCATGCTGATGCGTATGTACCGAATGTATGGCGACCGCGCTTCATTCAAGGTCAAGGAACTCGACATGCAAGAAGGCGATGTTGCCGGAATCAAGCAGGTCACATTGGAGTTTGATGGAGACTTTGCTTTTGGAATGCTCAAAGGAGAAAATGGGGTTCATCGGTTGGTTCGAATCAGTCCATTCGACAGCCAGGCCAGGCGACATACTTCTTTAGTATCAGACTACGTCTCTCCCTTGGTGGATGATTAGAATTAAAATGAGGTCAACTCTTCCGACATCAGTTGGGACACCTTCCGATCGGGGGGTGCAGGGGGTCAAAATGTGAACAAGGTGGAAACCGGTGTTCGCCTGCGGCACGCTCCAACGGGAATTGTCATTGATAACACCGAAACCCGATCCCAGCTTGGGAACAAAGAGAAGGCGATGCAACTTCTCAAGTCGCAGCTCTTTGAGATGGAACTTGCTCGCAGAAATGAGGCGCGTGCTGAAATTGAGGCGGGAAAGAAGAAGATTGAGTGGGGATCGCAGATCCGGTCTTATGTCATGCAGCCTTACAAAATGGTCAAAGACGTCCGAACCAGCCACGAAACATCCAATGTTGAGGCCGTGATGAACGGCGACATCGAAGGCTTCCTGAAAGCGTATCTGATGCAGGCGGGATCGGGCGCAAAAAGCCTAGAATAACAACAATCATTTTCCTCATTCATTTCATTGACATGAATTTATTCCGAATCGAAAAGGACACCATTGGTGAAGTAAAAGTTCCCAAAGAAGCCTTGTGGGGCCCACAAACGGAGCGGTCACGGAACAACTTCAAAATTGGCCCAAAAGCGTCCATGCCGATGGAAGTGGTCAAGGCCTTCGCTGTCTTGAAAAAAGCAGCGGCGTTGACCAATGCTGAGTTGGGCGGCTTGGATGCGCAAAAGCGTGATTTAATTGCCAAAGCATGCGATGAAATCGTTGCGGGCAAATGGGACGAACAATTTCCTTTGGTCATTTGGCAAACGGGGTCAGGAACGCAGTCCAATATGAATGTCAATGAAGTTGTCGCCAATCGTGCGCATCAACTCAATGGTGGAACAGTCGGTGAAGGCGCACGGCCGGTACACCCCAATGATGACGTCAATAAGTCTCAATCTTCCAACGATACTTTTCCAACGGCGATGCACATTGCGGCGTACTGCATGATCGTTGAGACGACCATTCCCGGTGTCGAGAAATTGAGGGATGCTCTGGAGTCAAAAGCGCAAGCATTTTCGGAGGTGGTGAAAATTGGCCGCACCCACTTGATGGACGCAACACCATTGACGTTGGGACAGGAATTTGGGGGGTATGTCGCGCAGTTAAATTATGGACTCAATGCTCTGCGAAATTCCCTGAGTCATCTGTCAGAATTGGCACTTGGCGGCACAGCAGTTGGGACGGGAATCAACACGCCAGAAGGCTATGCCGTTCGTGTTGCGCAGCACATTGCTCAACTCACAGGCCAACCTTTTGTGACGGCTGCCAAT
Source organism: uncultured Flavobacteriales bacterium (assembly GCA_963991335.1). Classification (GTDB taxonomy): domain Bacteria; phylum Bacteroidota; class Bacteroidia; order Flavobacteriales_D; family Sanyastnellaceae; genus UA16. Next base: position 936 of record CAXDQP010000012.1, on the reverse strand, counting down.
AAGTTTGAAGCGCTCGCTGCGCATGACGCCATTGTGGAGTCGCATGGCGCCTTGCGCCAGTTGGCGGTCTCCCTCAACAAAATTGCGAATGACATCCGATTGATGGCCTCAGGGCCGCGTTCGGGAATCGGTGAAATCATCATTCCAGCCAATGAGCCAGGTTCGAGCATTATGCCCGGCAAGGTGAACCCAACGCAATGTGAAGCCCTTACCATGGTGTGTGCTCAAGTGATGGGCAATGACGTTGCCATTGCGGTCGGAGGAGCACAAGGCCATTACGAACTCAATGTATTCAAGCCGATGATGGCCCGCAACATTCTGGAAAGCGCGCAGTTGATCGGAGATGCGTGCGCCTCCTTCAGTGCGCAGTGCGTTCAAGGCATCGAACCATATCACAGTCGGATTGATGAATTGGTGCAGAACAGCCTCATGTTGGTCACAGCGCTCAATACCAAGATCGGCTACTACAAAGCGGCAGAAATTGCGAACAAAGCGCATACCGAAGGCACAACCTTGAAAGCGGCCGCACTTGCTACGGGTTACTTGACGGAGGAAGAATACGACGCGTGGGTGGTGCCCGCCGACATGACAGGCCGCAGGTAGGCAATCACCGATTCAGCTCGGATTAACGCGTCTTCCGCGTCTTCATTTCCGTAACCAGCTGCTTGATCCACTGTTCTTCGGACTTCGGACAAATCAACAACGCGTCTTTTGTGTCCACAACGATGAAGTTGTTCACGCCACGCAAAGCGACGATCTTTTTCGATTCCTCTGCCTCAGTGACCACAACATTGCCTGCCGCTTCATGGGCCCAGAGTTCCGTTCCAGTCGTTCCATTGCCATGCGCGTCCAGCGGCAATTTTTCATGCAACGACCCCCAAGTCCCCAAGACACTCCAGCCAAGATCGGAAAGCACAACCGTCACGAGGGCTGCAT
>CAXDQP010000011.1:0-17447 GCA_963991335.1 uncultured Flavobacteriales bacterium | reverse complement strand
ATACATGGCACTCCGCATCCGTCTGTGCCATTTCCTGACGGATGGCCTTCATGATGTTGTTGTTGAATCCCCCACAGAGACCCCTGTTCGAGGTAATCGCTACGTACAGTATTCGCTTGGTGTCTCGTTTCACTGAGAACACCCCTTCTCCTGAATCCAAAGAGCCGCTAACGTTGGTCAACACTACCTGGAGTTTTTCAGCATAAGGGCGCATGCGTGTAATCGCGTCCTGTGCTCGACGCAATTTCGCGGCGGCAACCATTTTCATGGCAGACGTGATTTGCATGGTGTTTTGCACCGATGCTATGCGCTCCCTTACCTCTTTGAGTCCTCCAGCCATGGGATTAAGCGTATTGTGCGGTCAATTCTTTTGCTGCGGCCGTCAAGACTTGCTTCTGCTCGTCTCCATACTTGCCGTTCTTGAGTTGATCCATCGTATCACCATGCTTGTTGCGCAAGTAATCAATGAACGCTGTCTCGAATTCCTGAACCCGATTGACAGGAACGTCTTTGAGCAACCCTTCAACCCCGCAATAAATGATCGCAATTTGATCCTCTACACGCATTGGGCTGTTCAGGTTCTGCTTCAAGATCTCCACGTTGCGCTCTCCTTTATCGAGAACGGCCTTCGTGGCATCATCCAAATCCGAACCAAACTTCGCAAACGCCTCAAGCTCCCGGTATTGGGCTTGGTCCAGCTTCAATGTACCGGAGACCTTCTTCATGGACTTGATCTGCGCGATACAACCGACTCGGCTTACGGAGATTCCCACGTTAATCGCTGGGCGTATACCGCTCAAGAAAAGGTTGGATTCCAAGAAAATCTGTCCGTCCGTGATGGAAATCACGTTGGTCGGAATGTAGGCAGATACATCCCCCGCTTGGGTCTCAATGATGGGGAGCGCTGTCAATGAGCCACCGCCCTTTACTTTGCTCTTGAGCGACGCGGGTAAATCGTTCATTTGTGAAGCGATTTCCTGCTCACCAATCACTTTTGCCGCCCGCTCCAGGAGCCTGCTGTGCAGATAGAATACGTCCCCTGGGTACGCCTCGCGTCCTGGAGGTCGTCGCAACAACAACGAAACCTCACGGTACGCAACCGCCTGCTTGGACAAGTCATCATAGACCACCAATGCCGCTCGACCCGTATCGCGAAAGTACTCGCCAATGGCGGCACCCGTAAACGGAGCATAAAATTGAAGCGGAGCCGGGTCGGAAGCTGTCGCCGCTACCACCACTGTGTATGGCATGGCACCATTCTCTTCCAACATCTTCACGATGCCGGCAACGGTAGAGCCTTTTTGCCCTACTGCCACATAAATACAAAACACAGGCTCGCCTGCTTCGTAGAACTCGCGTTGGTTGATGATCGTGTCAATAGCAACCGTGGTCTTACCCGTCTGGCGATCGCCAATGATCAGCTCACGTTGTCCACGTCCAATTGGAATCATCGCATCAATCGCTTTGATTCCTGTCTGCAACGGCTCGCTTACAGGTTGTCGGTAAATCACACCCGGTGCTTTTCGCTCCAATGGCATTTCGAACAAGTCGCCTTGAATCGGTCCTTTGCCATCGATTGGCTCACCAAGGGTGTTGACCACTCGTCCGAGCATGCCTTCACCTGCCTTGCTCGATGCGATTCGTCCTGTGCGCTTCACAGATGATCCTTCCTTCAGGTCACCAGAAGGCGCTAACAAAACGGCACCCACGTTGTCTTCTTCGAGGTTGAGTGCGATTCCACGCACGCCATTTTCGAATTCGATTAGCTCTCCTGATTCTACATTGCTCAAACCGTAGATGCGCGCAATGCCATCTCCGACTTGGAGGACGGTTCCCACTTCTTCCAATTCCGCTGCGGACTTGACGCCTGCTAGCTGCTCACGTAAAATGGAGGAGACTTCTGCTGGATTGATTTCTGCCATGATTTCGGCTGGTGTTCGGTTTCTTTGACCGGTTTAAAATTCCGGTTCGTAATCGTGATCGGTAATTTGACGGCGCAAGAGTTCAATTTCTCGCTTGATGCTTGCATCAATCATGCGGTTGTCCATGAGCAATTGAAAACCCCCTACCAATGAGGGGTCAACTGTCTCTTGCAACTCGACATTGCCGTCGTGCAAATGTTTGAGTGCTTTGGACACGCGCTCACGCAACGCATCGTCCATAGGAACAGCCGTCTTGACTTCTGCCAGACGTACATTCTTACGGTTTCGCACCAAACCCAAGGTTTCTTCAATGATGGCCGGAAGGATGGACTCCCTCCCTTTCCGAACCAAAATCTTTACAAATTCCAAAGACAGGTCGCTGATCTTATTGTCGAGAATGCGCACCAAGATTTTCTCTTTGGTGTCGGCTTTCACCACCGGGCTCTTGAGCAACAATTCTAGCTCATGCGAGCCAGAGATAGCGTCATGAAGCAACCGCACATCCGCTTCCATGTGCTCAATCGAGCCTCTCTCTTCAGACAGACTGAAGAGGGATTTCGCATATCGTATGGCAGCACGTGGTGTTGACATGGATCAGTTCAATGGAGATTCGTCAATTAGCCGATTCACAAGCGCTTTCTGCTCGTCATTCGACTCCAATTTTTCGCGAAGCAATCGCTCGGCTATTTCCAAGGACAAACTACCGACCTCTGCTTTCAATTCCGCAATGGCCGCTTTACGCTCCACTGCGATAGCGTCTTTTGCAGAGGCAATTTCCTTGTCCGCAGCATCCCGTGCTTTGTTCTTTGCGTCAGCAACCATTTGATCAGCCATTTCTCGTGCTTCGCGCATCATCTTGTCGCGTTCGGCACGGGCCTCTTTCAATTGGTTTTCATTGCTCGCCGACAGCTCCTCCATTTCCTTGCGGACCCGATCTGCCTCATTGAGTGCGCCAGCAATGGATTGCTCGCGATCATTTAAGGCAGCTAAAATGGGTCCCCAAGCAAAACGCCGGAGCATAAAAAGCACTGCAAGGAATGCAATGGATGCCCAAACTACGGTCCCTAAGGCCGGTGTTAGTAGCGCTCCCATAACTGGATTATCCGAGGGCTACGAGCAAGCAGATGATGATGCCGAACAGGGCAACTCCCTCTACAAGAGCGGCTGCTACAATCATGTTCGAACGCAAATCGCTCATTGCCTCAGGTTGTCGTGCCATGGCTTCCAGTGCAGAACCGCCAATGCGTCCTACACCAATACCTGCTCCGATAGCTGCTGCACCTGCTCCAAGTCCTGCGAGACCTTGGCCTACTCCGATTTCAAAAAGAATGCTCAACAATTCCATAATGTTGGTTTTTATTGTGGATGGATTTTAACTCAATGGTGGGCGGGGTCATGGGTAGCGTCTCCAAAGTAAATCGCTGCGAGCAGCGTGAACACAAAAGCTTGGAGAAAAGCCACCAACAACTCCAGAAAATACATGAATATCATAAAGGCGGTGGAGAAAACCCCCATGCCCGATCCCGAAGCGATGGCTGTGCCACCGTCTCCGAAAATAAAAATCAAACTCGTGAAAGCGAGAATGATGATGTGCCCCGCTGAAATGTTCGCTGTCAGACGAATCATCAATACAGCCGGCTTCATAATGATGCCAAACACCTCAATGGGAACCAAGATAAACTTCACCGGCAACGGCACGCCCGGAGGCCAAAACAAGTGGCCCCAATAATGTTTGTTCCCATTGAAGTTCGTCAGCAAGAAGACGAGTGTCGCCAATACCACAGTCACACCAATCGTGCCTGTAATATTGAATCCGCCCAAGAATGGAACCAAGCCAAGGAGGTTGCAGAAGAATATGAAGAAGAATACCGTAAGTAAGAAAGGCATAAACTTATCTGCTTTGTCTCCAATGGACGGCTTTGCGATCTCGTCCCGAATAAAAAGGATCAAAGGCTCTAATGCGTTGGCCATTCCTTTGGGTGCTTTGCCAGGGTTCTTTTTGTACGAACCTGCAATGCTGATGAACATCCAAAGCATGAGGCTCAAGATGAACAACATACCAAAGACAGACTTGGTAATCGAAAAGTCGTACACCGTGAGCTGCTGGCCTTCGCGTTGTGCAGAAATCCCACCGGATACTACGGCAACGTCATTTTCCAGCACCGTGTCTTCCGCGTGCATGGTATAGTCGATGCCTTCCGCACATGCGTAGTGCTTGTCTCCATGACCATGCCCCTCAAACGCACTGCTCATGAACACCTGAAGGCCTTCGCCCTCGATGAAAAGAATAACTGGGAGTGGGATGTGCACATCACCAAACAAATGAATATCATGCGCATCTGCAATGTGGTGAATGATGAATTCCCCCGCGACGAACTCTTCCTGGTGTGCGTGACCTTCTGCATGACCGTGGTCCGCCTGATCATGGTCCGCGTGGTCATGGTCCGCGTGATCATGCCCATCGTGGTCGTGGTCCGAACCTTCGGTATGCGCATGCTCGGCATCATGGCTGCCACCATCATGCCCATGGTCCTGTGCCCAAAGCCCTGGATTTCCTCCGGCAAAAGCCAGAGTAAGAAGGATTGCAAATGAACTTAAAAAGCGACTCATGTTTTCCGTTTCAGCACAATTCGGGGCAAAAGTAGTCAATGATTCACGGCCATCATCGGTCTGCAATGATTTTCTTTACGTGAATTCGTTGAAATCTTCAATCCAATCTTTCTTTTGATAGTTTTTGCGCTTCAGCGACCAGAAAAAAGGTATTGGCAGCAAATGCCACAAATAGCCCCATCGCAAATTGAATTCGGTATTCTCCTCCAACTGCGACCAGGTACGTTGTAACCAGCGCGAGAGAAGTGAGCATCTTGATGGCCGTTGCTCCATTGACTGCGGCAATGAACCGCATGGAAGATTTTTTGTAAGCACTCTTGAGCCAAGCGTACAGCAAGAGGGTGAGCAAAAAGTAAAAAAGGAGCGTGCCTATCCACACCCATGTTGCGGCAAAAGCCCGGAACACCGGAATCGCAAATCCCAGCCCATACAAGACTGCGGAAGCGCTCGTTATTTTCAGAGCAAAACCTTTCATTTTGAAAGTTCTTTGACCACCAACCAGATCGCAAGCACAGTTCCTAAAACGCCACCCAAGAGCGTGCCTATTGGGATACTTTGATCCGAACCTTGGTCCCATTTCCTGCCCAACCAAACGCAAAATCCGATGCTCCCTGCCATGGAAAACGCCATGCCTGAAAACCTCAAGAATGAGGGAGACTTACGTGGAGGTTGTGGTGGCCTTGAAGCCAAGAGTCAATGCTGAGAAAGCGGTATTAGACTGCTGCCGTTTGGCGCACCGCTGCTTTCGAATCCTTAGAGGATTCGCGCTTGGCATCCATCTGGATGTCCTTCACCTTGGAAGTGAGGTGCAAATTGCCTGTGGCTTCTGCACCATTCTCAACTGACAATTGACCGTATTGAATGTCACCGTGCACTTTGGAAGAAGCCTTCAACACGAACAGCTCATGAACGACAATTGTGCCTTCCATTTGCCCTTCCGTTTCACAATGAGCGCAAGTAACTGTGCCTATAACTTTTCCTGAATTGCCGACTACTACGCGGCCTTTGGTAACCAATTCGCCTTCGAAAGTTCCATCAATGCGCACGTTGTTTTCACTGCGCAAAACGCCTTCGAATGATGTGCCTTTAGCAATGCGATTCACCACATTCTCGGAAGTGGTTTCTGGTCTTGGTGATTTTTTGGACGATCCGATCATGGGTCAAAGATAATTCGATTGCTCCGAAAAGTACAACTTATTCCTTCTCTGTTAAGTACACCTTTTCGAACCAATCAATGTAGCTGTCCATTTCCTTGTTCTTGAAGAGTGAAATGTAGTTTTCAGTGGTGATGGTAAAGGTCCGGTACCCGGATGAATTGATCGTTTCCAACATGTCCGTATTGGCCTTGAACACTTCGTAATATTCCAAGCTATAATCCTGTCGCTTGAAGTCCTTGATCAAAACGATTTGAAAGTTTCGATTGATCAAATTCGCAGTGACTCGTAGGTTCTTTGATGCGAAAAGTGAGCTGTTGAAGTCCGAGATGGTGGCTTTCAGTTCCTCTACATTGCCTCGTCCCACTGGAACCAACATTCCGAAGTAATGCTCGAGGTAGGGTTTATGCTCCCAGACAACCTCCTCTTCAGCGGGTTCTGAAGCATTGGCCTCATCCTTTTCGCCTTTGATGGACCCTGGGTTCAACGCCGCGAGCAAGTCCCGCGCATAGGCGCCCTCATCCGTTTCGCCGCACCACATAATGACTTTTTCCAAAGCTGTGTAATAAGCGCGTCGGTCACCGCCCGTTCGCGCACTCAATGCACCAATGCTTTGGGCGCGGAGCAATTCATACTTGCACTTGTAGAAGTTTGACGGGCTGTAATTGATGACCTCATCGCACGCCAACAAAACTTCTTGGTACGCCTTTCCGTAATAACGTTGCAGCAATTCTTCGTAGGCCAATCGCTCTTCTTCGCGTTTGATTTCCGATTGGTCCACGAAATCAGGGTTCTCTATCAGTATGGCCCATTCCGAATCGGGGTAACGCTCCAATACCAATGCACTCCAGTATTCTGAATTGCACGTCTCACAAAAAGGACTCTGATAATTTTCTTCCACCTCACGCTGGAGGTACGTGCGATACAACTGATAATGCGTGGTAGGATGAAACTCGCTCTCGTCCATTCGCTCGGTCAACTGGGTCCATGTATCAATCGCATTTTCCAAGTCAGAAAGCTTCTCCTTGTAGACCAACCCCGCATTGTAGTAGGCCTCAGCAACCATGGCAATCGAGTTTTCGCGAGCGACCGAATCGCATGGAAGACCTGCCAATAATTCTTCAGCTGTGGGGATTTCATCTCCGCTCATTTCCACCGATTCACCCGTGTTGACCGGCATTTCCTCCCCATCGCCAATTTCATTGTTAAAGGCAGCTGCCATTTTGGAGGAACGGCGCCAATGGTCTTCAAGGACTCGGTCTCCCCAGTAATCCCGAAAATTTCGACGGCCCGCTATTTTGAGTTGGGCATTGTACGGCCAAAACATTCCCGCGCCGGTATCTCCCGCATTTTCGAGCTCGGCGGCGGCGGCGGCGGCGGCGGCCTCGCGTCTTTGCTCGGCTTCATCCTCCAATTGGAAAATGATTTCTTGAATGCGGTCTTGGCGATCCTCTTCCGATAAACCACAGATTTCAAGCAAGCTGTCTTGCTCTGTGATGATCATGAGGTTATCCACCAATTCGGTGAGGTTGTCCGCCATTGCATCTACCTCATCAAACCGTTCGTTTTCATCCTCCATGAACGTTCGAGCGCTATCGTAATAAGCTTGAGCGTTCTCATAATCCAAGTCCTCCATAAAGATGTCCCCTAGCTGCAGATAACTCTTCATCCGTTGGCGCGTGTTGTCCACATTGACCAACAACGATTGCAACAATAAATCTACCCCTTCTTCCTTCCGACGCTCCTCCAATGCCAGCGTCGCCAATGCGTAATAAATCTGGTCTTGGTAAATCTCGTTCTTGTCATCCTCCAGCATGTCTTGCAGGAGCTCGAGTATGGGATCACTATTTCCGCCGCGGCGATCGAAAGCCATGGCTTGTTTGATCTTGGAGTAAAACTCCAATTCATAAGGTGTACGGATATCCACGACCCGGTTATAGCGGTCGATGGCGTCTTCGCTTTGACCGATGAACTCATAGCATTGGGCCAAAATAAACAACGTGCGGGCGCTTTCTTTTTCCTTCTCAATGTACTTGAGTGCTTTTTCGAGCATGCCAATGGCTGCCTCTACATCGCCATTTTTCAAATGAAAATCCGCATACACGTGATAGACATAGGCCCGGACCGCTGGATCGTCTACACGGTCAATTTGCGCCGCTTTGATGAGGGTGTTGTTGGCCCGCACCCGGTCATCCATCGCCATGTAAGTCCGCGCCATCCATGCATTCGACCAGGCTTGTGCATCGGGATAATCGAGCGTGCGAACGAGGTATTGGAAAATTTCAAGGGCCTTCTCCTTCTCCCCTTTGATCAAGTGCGCCCGAGCAATGATGTCATAATTGTCATCAATCCACTTGTTCAACTCCGGACGCTTCATGTCTTTTTGTTCGCGTCGGGACGGTGACATGGTGTGCTTGTCCACCACGTTCGTGCACTTCTCGATGGCGCGCTCCATCAGCGGATATACCTGCTGGGCTGTGGTTTCATCGACCGGCGGAAAAATGGGTAGGATTTCATCCCAATTTTCCACGTATTCTTCAAATAGAATCACTTCCGCTTCGGCCATCGCTTCCTTGGCATAGAAGAAACCATTGTACTTCGCATGGGTATTGTGATACGCACGGTACATCAAGCCGTCACGTGTTGTTGAACAACTCGAAACGACCAGCAACAGTAGCACCAACCCCGCAAAAATCTTATGATTCATCTTATCCATCCGAATGAACTGGTTTCTCAGCGCAAATTCCTCAACGCAGAAGCGGCTAAATTATTCCAAAGTGGCCGATGAATCGATGCCTTTTTTAGGAAAGAGCAAAAGTTGCTCGCGGATTCATCGATATTTGCGGCACACCATGGCCAAGAAAACCACATTTTGGAAGCGTTGGAGCAAGCCCTACCGGCTGACCATTCTTGAAGAACAGTCCTTCAAAGAGCGCTGGGAAATTTCGATTTCGAGATTTGGTGTTGCGCTGACGGTTGGAACATTGGTTTTGGTGGTTTCGGCCACGGTGTATGCGTGGGTCGCTTGGACACCCCTGAAAGAGTTGGTTGTTCCCGGATACGCCAGTGAAAATTCGAGGCTGCGGGCGATTCAAGCAGAGATGACCGCGGATAGCGCCATGAAGCAATTGGCCATTCAAGGAGAATACCTTCAGACCTTGAGCGCTTTGTTGCAAGGAGAGGTAGCAGAACGTTCGGTCGAGGCTCCTGAAGAAAGCGGTACCGATGGGGGGCAGCCGCTGGCCGACTGGGGTTTGACGCAAGAGGAGTAGGATTTGAGAAGCCGAGTGGAAGAAGAAGATCGTTTCGCTTTGCAACGCGGTCTAATGAACGAAACCACCCTGCGAAACATTCCGTTTGCTCCGATTCAAGGGTCGATTTCCTCAAAATTCAATCCAGCCATTGGTCACTTCGGAGTGGATTTCGTAGCCCCTGAAGGATCGGTAATCCATGCGGTGGATGACGGAATCGTGGTCATCGCTTCGTACACGTCCGACGGAGGTTATGTCATTAGCGTCCAACACCCTTCCAACCGAACATCCGTTTACAAGCACAACAAATCCCTCCTGGTTGAAGTTGGCGACCGAGTCCAGGCCGGTGATCCTATCGCTATTTTAGGGGGAACAGGCACCCATAGCACAGGTCCGCATTCGCATTTTGAATGGTGGGTTGATGGCCAGCCACTCGACCCCACGCAGTGGCTTCCCGAGCAACTAAATGACGTTAGTCCTTCAGAATGATGTCAAATTCAACGAGGTCAACAAACCGCTGAATGCGTTCGTCTAGCTCCGCTTGCGTCAATTCCAATAATCGATCCGTGCCAAACTTCTCGCATGTGAAAGAGGCCAAGGCCGAACCAAGGACCACACCGCGTTTCATATTGTTGAACGAAATGTCATTGGTGTGGGCCAAGTAACCCACGAAGCCACCCGCGAAGGTGTCACCCGCTCCCGTGGGGTCTAACACCTCTTCCAACGGCAACGCCGGAGAGAAGAATACTTCTTCATTGTTGAACAACAAAGCTCCGTGCTCTCCCTTCTTGATGACCAATGTTGTTGGACCCATTTCAAGGATTTTCTGAGCGGCTTTTACCAATGAGTGCTCTCCCGACAACTGCCGCGCCTCCTCGTCATTGATGGTGAGCACGTCAATCCGTTTGATGACTTCTTTCAATGGCTCCAAAGCGATGTCCATCCAGAAATTCATCGTGTCCAGCACAATGAGCTTGGGACGAGATTCCATTTGATCCAAGACACTCGCTTGCACTTTGGGGTCCAAATTGCCCAACATCACGTTATCCGCATTGCGCGCTTCACTTGGATCTTTGGGTTGGAAATCTGCCAATACATTCAATTCCGTAGCGAGGGTGTCTCGGGAGTTCATATCAAGGTGATACTTGCCGGCCCAATAGAAGCTCTTTTCGCCTTTTCGACGTTCTAGGCCATCGGTTCGAATTCCACGGCGCTGCATTTCTTGAACAAATGACTCTGGGAAATCGTCCCCAATGACGGAGATAATGTGTTGCTCTTCTACGAACTGACTTGCACTCAGGCCAATGTATGACGCAGCCCCACCAACCACTTTTCCCGACGATCCAAATGGGGTTTCAATGGCATCAAACGCAACGGTTCCAACTGTAATAAGGCTCATGTTCTCTATAAATGTGGCACAAATGTACCGCAACGAAAATGGTTCAATTCCGTTCGATGAAACTTTTCAAGTTGTGGCTCCGTATTCTTGCACAACTTTGAATTTTCCGCATAATCTTTTTTATCGGGAAAGAAAGGGTTATCTTTGCCGTCCGAATATTCCTCCTTAGCTCAGCTGGTTAGAGCATCTGACTGTTAATCAGAGGGTCCTTGGTTCGAGTCCAAGAGGAGGAGCTTCAAAAAGAAAAGCCACGCTGAATCGCGTGGCTTTTTTCGTTTCGTTCTTTTTTGCGACTGCGACGCATTCAATCCACCTGTGTTAAAAATTAGAGTGCGCTGAGCGAGTGTTGAAAGACGAAGAGGTTGATCACCACATAAGAGAGCGCGGGCAACGTCTTCACGAAGCTTTCTTTTACTTTGATGCGGACCATCACAGCTGTGATCATCATGCACATCAGCATAAAAGATGCAATGGATAGCAGTAATGGAACAACGAGGCCAATGAGCAGGCCCAGTCCGCCAAGCAGTTGGCAACAGCCCAGAACAATGCGTTGATTTCCGAAACCCCATCGCTCATATTCCAGGATCATCCGCTTCGAAAAGAAGGAGTTGATTCCGTACAGTATGAATGAAGCTGCTGAGAAAAGAAGGGCCGCCAGATGTATGTCCATTGTTTAAATCAACCCGTAATTGAATGCGGCGATGAACAACGACAAAAGCAAGAGAAGAGCGGAGGGTACGTACTTGTGAAATGGATTCTTCACTTTGACGTGAAACCCTTGCGCACAGATCATCAAAAACGCCATCAGCAACGAAGCCGGCACCAAGGGCACTTCGTACCAAACGCCGACAGCCAAAACAGTCGCCAACGCAATTTTGGAAGCGCCAACCAAATTTCTGACCAAGTCAGATAAACCGTACTGCTTGAATTCAGAAACGATGTTGTCGTACCTGAACACCCAAACAATGAGGATGGAGATTGACACAATAATTTGCGCTAAGTCTGAAATATTTTCCATGGTGTGGGGATTAGTTGAGCCAAAATCTAAGGCTTAAATCCGACTTGTATGAGACAAACGCTCTTTTGCGTCGCTCGTTCCACCTCATTTCATCCTTTGTATGGCAACTAAAGGCCATGAGGGAACATTTGAACGAGCCGATGGAAGTGCGGCCATACCGCATCTCTGCGGCCAAAAACTTTCCGGCTTTTCAACGCCATCATCAAGTTTCCTGAAATGCTGTGGCAGTATTGTCGTACCGAAACTCCCAGACCACGGTGACTGAGGCTGAACAATCAAATAAGCCCAGAATGAAGCCACCTCACTGATTGATGTCTTTTCGATGGGGCTTTTTAGGTGTTTCATCGTATCTTATATGTTATGCGGGGAAATACTCAATCCGATAAAAAGATGTTAGCGGTCGATCTCGACTTGACGCTTGCTCGCACCGACACTCTGGTTGAAAGCATGTGGTTAATGTTTGTGGCGAATCCTTTTCGATTTGTCAAAACCATGCTCAAGCTGAGGCATGGCAGAGCGCACTTCAAGAACAGTGTCGCTCAATCAATGTCTTTCGACGCAGCAAAACTGCCGTTCAATACGGAGGTTATTGACCACATCAAAGCATGGAAAAACAGCGGGGGAAGGGTGATTCTTGTTACCGCAAGCCACCAAACCATCGCTGATGAAGTCGGCAGGCACCTGAATTTATTCGATCGCGTGAAGGGCTCCAGTAAATCGATGAACCTGAAAGGTCGCAAAAAGGCGAAATTCTTGTGCGAAGAATTTGGGTCCGGTCAATTTGCCTATATCGGTGACTCAAAAGCAGATCTTCCGGTTTGGGAAGTGGCTCACTCTGTCATTGCTGTAAACCCGTCGGCTGGCTTAAAGCTCCAATTAAAAAACCGGTTTGATAAAGTGACTTACTTGCTTTCTGGTGAAAGTAAATTCCGCGAATTTTTGCGTCTATTACGCCCAAGTCAATGGGTGAAAAACGCACTCGTTCTCGCCCCACTTGCAGCCGCACAATCTAGGGATTTGACGGCATTAATCAATAACGCATTAGCGTTCATCATTTTCTGCATGGTCGCATCTGCTGTCTACATCATAAATGATGCCTTTGATCTGCAAAACGACCGGAATCATCCGATCAAAAAACAACGCCCCCTCGCAAAAGGAAGCGTTCAGATATCGGAGGGGTTAGCGCTGAGCGCAGCGCTCTTGGTTCTGGGCTTAACGCTCTCTTTTTGGATTGACATTCAACTTTTCTGGCTAATGAGCCTGTATCTAATTTTGAATATTCTGTACTCAGCAGAATTCAAAAAACTCCGATTCGTTGATATCCTGTTCCTCACCCTCTTTTATCTGGCCCGTATTTTAGCAGGTTCAATAACGGGAAACATTGACTTGTCATTTGTTTTTGTCACTTTTTCCGGATTCTTATTTGTAGCTCTTGCTTCACTCAAGCGTCTGGGGGAGCTTATGTTGTTTTCCAGTACTCAAAACGAACGGGTCCCAGGAAGGGGTTATCGGCCTGCAGATGCAGTCTATATTCAACGGATCGTGTGGACATCCTCTTTTATTTCAATAGCACATTTAGCCTGGTACATCAACTCGGAAAGTGTCTTGAATACGTACAAAGCACCGGAGTTTCTCTGGGGTATCGTTCTCATTCTCACGGGTTGGATAGTCCGGCTTATCGTGCTCACCAAGCGCGGTAAATCTCAGGATCCCTTGAAGTTTTCCCTTCAAGACAAAGGTTCTCTGATTGTCGCCTTTTTTTGCGTCGCCCTAATCCTATCAGCAACGCTTATTTAAATGTTGAAATTGATTGTGAATCCGATTCTGTGGATGCAACGACAAAGCACATTCGATGCACTCTGTTTGTGCTCATTGTCTGTGTTGAGCTTTTGGTTTTCATTGCACTTATCTGCAAGCATCCCTTGTGTTTATTACGAAAAATGGGACTTTTGGTTTGATGCCGACATCAATCGAGTGCTGCAAAATATTGACGCTAGCGACAACGAAACTTCTAGAAACCACACCCATCCCCTATTTGCGGCCTTTTTCAAGCCCCTGTCTTTCTTGTTTTCGCTCCTCCAAACTGGCCCCATTATGTTCGGCCGAGTGCTAATTGGCACTTCAGGAACTATCTCTACCGCAGCTGTTTTTCTTACACTTCGAGCTCTAAAAGTTTCACCCTTCTCGCGTTTGCTCGGAACCTGTATGTTTATTTGTTCAGGAGCATTTATCTTTTGGTGGTCAGTTCTTGAAACGTTTCCCATTGGCGGCGCATTCATCGCTGTGCTGATTTTAGCACTTTCAATCGGCTTAAAATCAAAGCTGTTTTGGATCCTCGCAACACCCCTCACAATGGGTATGACATTGACCAATTGGTTTATTTGCATCATTGGAGTTTTTCAATCTTTCCGATGGAAAAAGTCGTTTGAACTCCTCGCGCTTGGAATACTCACGAGCGCGGCCAGCTATGGCGTTTCAACCCAAATCTTGCGAACCAATACGCGCGGGATGCCCGATTTAATAAACGAAGAGCAGCAATTTTTAATCCATCCAGAAAATCTAGATGCGCTGCCTGAATATGCCGAAATTTACATCAAACGAGGTGTTGGATTTTTTTGCTCACCTGCCGTCGCAGCTCAGGGCTACTTAGGGACCGCACATTATCACAGTGATAAGTATGTAGGAATTTGGTATGGTGGTTTTCGATATTCATTTCATGGATATATCGCAGTGCTATGCTGGTTAATACTCTTCTTCAAAGGTGCATTTAACCTTTTTCGGTACCGAAAAAAAAGCAAGGTCACTTTCATGATTTTTGCATTTTTATTGTTTCAACTCGCATTGCACTTGGTTTATGGAAGGCATCCGTTTTTATACTGCGCGCATTGGGCGTCGTCCTTGGTAATCATAGCGTCGTTTAGCATGAATGGTTCACGTGCAAGACTCTTTCAATTCATTGCGTTGACTTTCTGCGTTTTTGCCATGTTGAGCAATTTGGAAACGTTCTACCATTCGATTGAATTGGTACTCGAAGCCAATCGATAAAAACCAATTTTGGGTGCTTACCCAAAAAACCTTAGCTTTGGGTGATTACCCAAAAACCAATTTGGACATGCGCGATTTGAAATACCTGTTTGCTTATACCGTTCCGCTGGCGGCATACGTTTCGTTTCAGTCAACTGGAATTTGGACCTACACCTTGGTTTTTTATGCGTTTCTCATCATTCCATTGCTCGACATTATCGCGGGTGAAAGCTCTGAAAATCTTGCGGAGGAAGATGTTTCTTACAAGAAAACGAAGTGGGTGTTTGATCTCATGCTCTACCTCAACGTGCCTTTGGTTTTTGGGCTTTTATTTCTGGCTTTTTTCAATGTCGCTACCCGCGACTATAACACGGTAGAATATGTTGGGTTGGCGATATCTGGCGGAATCTTCTTGGCCACGAACGGCATCAATGTGGCGCATGAATTGGGGCATCGAAAAGCGTACATCGACCGGTTCATCAGTAAGTGTTTGTACATGCCCTGCCTGTACATGCATTTCTACATCGAGCACAATTTCGGTCACCACCTCAATGTGGCAACACCGGAAGATGGCGCGACCGCCCGCTACAATCAAACCGTTTATGGGTTCTGGATTACCTCTGTTTCTCGGCAATACATCAGCGCATGGAAGTTGCAACTTCAACTGCTCAAAAGACAGAACAAACCTTTTCTTTCCATCCAAAATGACATGCTTTGGTACCACCTCATCCAACCGGCATACCTCGCGTCGATTTACTTCCTCTTCTCCTGGGATGTTATGTTATTTGCAGGGCTTGTAGGGGTGGTCGCGTTCCTCTTTTTGGAATGCATCAACTACATCGAACATTACGGACTGAGGCGAATGAAAACCAAATCGGGCCGCTACGAACGCGTGCAGCCTTATCACTCGTGGAATTCCAATTTCAACGTTGGACGAATCGCTCTGTATGAGTTGACGCGTCATAGCGATCACCACTTCAAATCAACCAAGAAATACCAAACGCTCAACAGCCACAAAGAAAGCCCCAACCTACCTGCTGGCTACCCCGCTTCCATTCTCATGAGCTTTTTTCCGCCCCTGTGGTTTTGGGTGATGAATCCCCTGATTCCTGAAGAAATGAAAAATATTTCCCAATGATTGAATTGGATTCAGGACCTTTAACTGTGCGCACCGCGCAGTATTTTTCCAGCAAAACCAGGGACCGAATTCTCAAAACAAGCCTGGTTCTGTTCAACGCGGGCAGTTTTCAAACCGTCACCACGGCCATGATTGCGCAACAAGCCGATGTCCTGGAAGGAACATTGTGGTACCATTTTCCGTCCAAAAAAGACATCCTTGCTGCCCATATCGCTTTGCTTCAGTCGCTTTTTGAGAAGCAAAACACCCGTGCAAATGCCGTTGATGCCGCTACGGTGGTGCGTGGCATATTCCAGTCGTACGATGTGATTTGGGATTTTCGGTACATCTTGAGGGACGACTTCAGTGTGGCCTTGAAAAGCGAGCAGGGAGCCTTGCTCAGCGCTCAAGCGGTGAATCAATTTCTCGACCAGTGGACCGCGGGTCGGGTCTTGCATTCAAACCAATGTGGGATTCTCACCTTGCCGGCTGAAAGCATTGAGAGCACGGCCGAACTCATTTTACTGATCGGGCGGTATTGGTTGGATTTTTCTTCCAAAAAATACCCCGACGCCAGTCAGGCGGAACTTCGTAAGCGCGGATTAACCCACATTTTCAATGTGCTGGAACCCCACCTCGAGGCGGCGGCGAAAGACCTTGTGTTGGAATTGCTGGACCGCTAAAACTGATCTTGAGCCGTGCATCACATGATGCTGCAGTATCCATGAAATCCAAGCCGACCCTGTATTTTACAAACACGTAGGTAGGAACGAAGCACTCGATTCAAAAAATCTTCCGCCACTCGAAATTTCCATTAGCGTGATTCCGTAAAAACATACACCAACACGTGCGTTTTCTTCTTGGAGTTTAGCTCATCCGGACCCGTGTAAATGTAGTTCACCTTCAATTCCGGATGCTCCGCCTTGAACGCGTTTATTGTCTTCTCCCAAACGCGTTTGTCCGCTAAGAATGGAAAATCAAACTTGTACAAACCCGGCGCCACTTCTTCTCCTTGGACCGGCAGGTCAATTGCTGCTGCCGTTTTCGATGAAAACTGTAAAATAGAGACTGATGCGCCGACCGTAAGCACCCCACCAACCAGCAGCGCAAGCAATAGGGGTGTTGATTTTTTCAAGACAATTGGTGGATCAGAATGTGAGCCCCCGTGTTTGAAGACCAGCCACGACGCCACCAAAACAAGCCAAAACAAGCCATGCTCTAACAACTGGAACCGATCCCCAAACACTTGGTCCGCAATGGAAAAAAGCGCGAACAAAGTGATGGACGAGAGAATCGCACGGAAAAACCATTTCTCTGAAGCGGCCCTTTCTTTTTTGATGAAGTTGTAAAACGCAACCAGGTAAAGGGTAAAGTTTACCGCCTCAAGCGATGAAACGCCCGCCAACGCCAATGTGGCCACCAACGAGTCCTTCACTCCCAAGGATCCAAAGAACTTTACAAACAGCGCGAAGAAGTCCTTTCCCACCCACAAGAAATGCACGTCCGGGATGATTTTATCGAACACACTCAAGCCCCAGAAAAAGGTCCAAAATATCAAAATCGAACAGCGAATCACGGATTGCTCTTTCATGGTTTCTCCTCGGTAATGATGTAAAAGATCAATGCGTCGGCCTTCTTCAAGCGCAAAGGATTCGGCACGGTGTAAATATGATCGATCCTTTTGGATGGATGCTCCTCGATGAATTGCTCAATGGTTTTTTCAAATACCGTGCTCCCACCGAGAAAAGGAAAAGCAACCTTGAACAGGTCCTCACCCACGGGCTCAGCAGAAAGTGCGGCAGTGCGGCGGTAAAAAAAATGCTCGTTGTAATTGAATATCGAACCCGATGTGATGAGAATCAAAGCCCCCGAAATGACAGCCGCACCCAACATTTGGCGGCGCTCAAGTCCCTCCTCTTCGCCCGCGCCTTTATCCTCAAGCCGGATAAAGA
>CAXDQP010000010.1:0-17781 GCA_963991335.1 uncultured Flavobacteriales bacterium | reverse complement strand
TGCCGCAGCTGAGGCCTGGCGAAACTTTCAATCCCAGCACTCGCTCGTATCTGCATTGCCCCTCACCTGTCCATACGTTTGCGATTGGAATTTAATCACCCTTGATGGAAGAATCTACCAAACGGGCCGTGGTTCAGTCGTTGCTTGCAACGACCTGCCAACAGGATTCTTCATCTTTCAATACACGGACGACGAGAACAATCTGTCTGGCTCCCATCGTTTCTTTCATCTGAATCACTGATTTTATGACCCTTCCCTCCTTACCTGCGCATCTCCTGTTCCTATTCTGCCTCGCCGTGACGCCAGGTGTCGTCGCTCAAGTTGTCTGGACCGAGCCGACCTTTCCATCGGTGGATGATCAAGCGGTGCTGTATTTCAATAGCTCGCTCGGAAACGGTGAGCTGGCCGGCGTTATTCCGGTATACATTCATACCGGTGTTATCACGAGCAACAGCTCGGGACCATCCGATTGGCAAAACGTTCAAACCACTTGGGGCACATCAGATTCCGATGCTTTGATGGATCCCGAGGGAAATGGCATACACAGCTTCAACTTTAACGGCCTTTCAATCGCCGAATACTATGGCACTGATGAAGGAGAAGAAATTGAAAGCTTGGCCATGGTATTTCGCAATGCCACCGGCAGCCTAGTCGGGAGAGCGGCGGACAATTCGGATATTTTTTATGCCGTCAGCAATGGTTCGTTCACGGCGTCCCTCATGACGCCTGCTTTGGGCTACGCCGTACTCGAAATCGATGAAACGTTCGAAATTATCGGACAAGCCAGCGAAGAAAGTGAACTCACAATCAAAGTGAATGGTGAGGTTGTCGCCAGCACGACTGGAAGCACGATCAGTCATACGTTCAGCGCTCAATCGGGAGGGCAATACGCGGTGGAATTGCAAGCTGACAACGGAACCCTGGTCGTCAGCGATGAGGCTAGCCTTGCTGTCCTTCCCGACTCTCCAACAACGGCGTGGCCTACTGGCAATGGCCTCGACGGAATTGAATACTTGAGCGAATCATCCGTCAAACTTCAACTTCATGCGCCCGGTAAGTCGTTTGTTTTTGCCGTTGGAGACTTCAGCAACTGGGAGCTGAGTTATGATTTCTTGATGACACAAAGCCCCGATGGAAACAAACATTGGATTGAAATCAATGGCCTAACGCCAGGCGAAGAATACCGGTTTCACTACCACGTAATGCCAGATGACATGCGCATCGCTGCCCCCTATACTGAAAAAATATTGGACCCATGGAACGACGGCAGGATTTCCGATGCCACATATCCAGACTTTCTGGATTTCCCCTATATGCAGACTGAAAATACACCCGTCTCAGCCCTTCATACAGGAGTGCCGTCTTTCATTTGGGCCGACGATAACTTCATCCGGCCCGAACGAGAGTCTTTGGTCATTTACGAATTGCTCGTGCGCGATTTTACAGAAGAACGAAATTTCCAAACCATTCTGGACACATTGGACTACCTGGATCGATTGGGAATCAATGCCATTGAATTTATGCCCGTAAACGAATTCAACGGAAATGACAGTTGGGGCTACAATCCGACATTTTTCTTTGCCCTCGACAAAGCATATGGCACCAATGATGCATTTAAAACGCTCATCAATGAATGCCACAATCGAGGGATTGCAGTGCTCCTGGACATTGTTCTCAATCACGCGGATTTCCCTCACCCCTTTCTGAAGTTGTACTGGGCTGCTGAAAATTTTCAGCCCGCGGAAGACAACCCCTGGTTCAACACTGTCGCTCCCAATCCTGAGGCGTGGTTCTTTGATTGGAACCACGACAGTCCAGCGACAAAGCAGCACATGAAACGAATTCTTCGGCATTGGGTAGAAGAATTTCATGTGGATGGATACCGATTGGATTTCTCAAAGGGAATGACGCAAACCCCCGGAAATGGAAATGCATACGATCAAAACCGTATCAATCTCCTGAACGAATACGCGAACGAGGTTTGGGAGGACAATCCAGATCTTTATATGGTCCTCGAGCATTGGACCGAACTTTCGGAGCAACAAGCGTTGGTCGAAGACGGCTTCATGGTCTGGGCAAACGCTACCTATGATTACAACGAAGCAGCAATGGGCTATCCCTCTAATCTCAGCTGGGCGAGCTATCAGAATCAAGGCATGAATCAACCCGCATCTGTCTCTTACCCTGAGAGCCATGATGAAGAACGCTTGATTTACAAGTGCTTGGAATTTGGCAACAACTCCGGGTCGTACCAAGTAAACGATTTGAACACAGCACTTCAACGAATGGAAGCCATTCAATGCTTTCATATTATGCTTCCCGGTCCCAAATTAATCTGGCAATTTGAAGAGTTAGGATACGACTATTCCATTAACACCTGCAGCGATGGTGTAAGCATTAGTGAAAACTGCCGAACGGAAGCGAAACCTGTTCGGTGGGATTACAGGGAAAATCCAAATCGATACCGCATCCACGAAATCATCGGAGGTTTAAACGCCTTGAAGCACGGGTACCCCGAGACATTCAACTCCACCATTTACATTTGGGATGCCTCTGCTTTCGGAAAACGATTGCACCTGAATGGCCCGATGAATGCTGTTGTGGTGGCCAATTTCAAAGTTGACGGAATCGAAATGATCCCAGGTTTTCAGCACACGGGACAATGGTGGGACTATTTCACGGGTGAGTCAATCGAAGTAGCGGATATCAGCGCATTCATGGCGTTCGAACCCGGGGAGTACCATGTATTCGTAGACGAGGAGGTGAACTTCCCGAGCACGACGAACGCAACGGAAGGCATTCAGGCCTTTCATGAATCAATTGTGTATCCCAATCCCACGTCCGATCGAATGAACTGGAAATTCCCTATGCCGTTGTCCGACTCTTTTGGCCTTTCGATTTTCAATCACCTCGGACAGGCTATTGACGATCGGGTCCAATGGCAGTTCTCAAACGACCGTACTGCACTCGAGTTTGATTTAGGTCGGGTGCCATCGGGAATCTACCACATCCAACTGACAGAAGCCAATCGAATTTTCAAAACCCAGGTTGCGGTTGAGCGGCATCGTTAATAATTCGAAGCCACTTCGTGTTGTTTTTACACCTTTTCATGGCCTACTTTGCAAAGCATAATTACATACCCATGTTCAGACTTCATCTTGTAGCATGCCTGAGCCTATTCCTGCTGAATAGCGTCAATGCACAAAAACTATCCGGAATTGTGAGTGACGCCAGCGGTTCGCCTCTTCCAGGAGCCTCAGTCGTTGCCGATGGGAACAACGGACAATTCACAGATGCTGACGGCAAATACAGCTTAAATCTCACCGCAGGAGATCACCGTGTGGTCTTCTCTTACATCGGGTATGTAGCCCAAACCCAGAGTGTCACGTTGAACGTCGACGATGTCGTCTTAAACATTGCCCTCGCAGAAGATGCTGTTTTGATCGAAGATGTCGTCGTGGTCGGGTACGGTGTACAGCGTAAAAAAGAAGTTACCGGTAGCATCGTCCAAGTGGATGCGAAGCAAATTACCGGTGTCCAGACCCCTTCTTTTGAAGCGGCGTTGCAGGGACAAGCAGCCGGTGTTCAGGTCAGCCAATCGTCTGGTGTGGCTGGCGCGCCCTCCCTCATTCGTGTCCGCGGTGTCGCATCTGTTTCTGCGGCAGGAGACCCGCTTTATGTGGTCGATGGAATTCCCATTACCCAGGAATACTTCCTGCGCGGAAATTCAGGAGCCTTGAACAACAATCCGCTAGCGGCAATCAACCCCAACGACATCCAATCCGTCGAAATCCTGAAGGATGCAGCTGCTACCGGCATTTACGGTTCACGTGGCGCGAATGGTGTCATTTTGATCACGACCAAACGCGGCCAAAAAGGAACATCGTTCGAATTCAGCACGCGGACAGGCATAGGCACGCCCGCCACCCGTCCGAACATGATGGATACCGAAACGTATTTGGCCTTGCGGCAGGAGGCCTGGGAAAATGACGGTGGTACGGGCTACGTATGGCTCCCCAATATGACTTCCGCATCAGACAATGCCGCCACACGCCAAGAAGCATACCAACGCGCTTTGCTGACCAACACGGATTGGGTGGATGAAACCATCGGTGTAGGCGTCAAGAATGCAGTCAATTTCGGCGTTCGACACGGGGCCGAGCGTTATAATTTCTATGCGGGTGTCTCCAAAGACAACAACGAAAGTTACCTCCAAGGAAATTCATACGACCGGACCAGCGCCCGGGTAAACTTTGATTGGAAACCCACGAAGAAGACGAAGCTCTTGCTCAGTACGTCCCTGAGCCGAGGGGAAAACAACCGCATCGATGCGGCCTGGTCAGGAGGTTTGGGCGATGCAATGGCCAATGCCCTTCCGTATTATCCTGTCCAATATGCGGAAGATCAGGTGGATGCCAATGGCAACGTCACCAACGAGGCTGGAGAATACTTCTTATGGTTTGACGAATGGGGCGGAACGAAAAACCCCGTCGCGGTGCGAGAATTGAAGAAATGGAAGACCACTGAAGATCGTTCCATCAGCAATGCGCAATTGATTTACTCCCCATTGCAAAACCTCAACCTCAAGGTTAGCGGCGGATTTGATTACCTGCATTTGAAGGAAGACGTGTTCAATCCTGGAGCGCTTTCCATCAACACTGACCTCGGAAGTGCAAGCCGATATGCCAATTATGTCTTGAACTGGAATTACAGCGCAACGGCCGACTATCACCTAGATTTGGATGACAAACAGGCCGTTAATTTCTTGCTGGGAACAGAATTTCAGCGCACCGATAATTACGGATATGGTTTGTTCTATGGACAAGTTGAAGGCCCCATTTTTGAGAGTGATTCGTTGTCTCAAGACGCAGATAGTGTGAATACGCGCATCAACACTCCGTCACAACACAGCTTTCTTTCGTATTTCGGCCGATTCAACTACTCCTTAAACGATCGCTACTTTTTCCAAGCAACCGCTCGGATCGACGGAAGCTCTCGATTTGGACGCGACAGCCGATACGGCTTTTTTCCTTCCATTTCAGCAGGCTGGGTGGTTTCAGACGAAGCGTGGTTTCAAAGCGAAACAATCAGTTTTCTGAAAGTACGGTCTAGCATGGGACTTACCGGAAATGCTGCACTCCCCGACTACGCTCGATTCGGAACGTATTCAGCGGCTGACAACGGCACCACGTATGCGGGCGATTCCATTTTGTATCCATTGCAGCCGGAAAACCCAACCTTGCGATGGGAAACCTCACGCACTGTGGACGCAAGCGTCGAAGTTGGACTTTGGTCGGATCGTGTGACCCTGGAATTGGCCGGGTACCACAAATATTCTACGGATGTACTCATGAATGTGAGTACGCCCGCCAGCACCGGTTTTACCAATTTCTGGGACAATGTGGGCACCATCCTCAACCGTGGCGTTGAACTTTCCATCAAATCGCGGAATACGGTGGGGGAAGTAAAATGGACAACCGACCTAAACGTGGCGCGCAACTACAATGAATTGGTCAACATTGGGGATTACACGCCGGATGCAGTCAGCGGTGGAACCAATGATTCTCGGGTGATCGTCGGTCGGCCGGTAGGCTCTTTCTACCTCGTCGAACACAGCCATGTGGATCCGGAAAGCGGGCTTCCGGTTTACATTGATCTTGAAGGAGAAGAAACGTTTAACTACAACAACGACATCCGAAAGTATGTCGGAGACGGCCTGCCTGAATTCATCGGAGGGTTCAACAACACAATCACCTACAAAAACTGGGACTTGAGCGCATTGGCAACCTTCAGTGTCGGCGCCAAGATTTTTGATTCTTCCGCCAAAAGGCAATTGGGCGTCGTGACCGGTTGGAACATGCGCACCGAAAAACTCGACCGTTGGCGGCAACCCGGCGATGAAGCAACGTATCCACGGTTAACTTTGGATGAAACCACGTACAGCCTTCCTTCGGGTTTTCCTTGGTGGAATACTAGCCTGTTCATCTACGACGCATCGTACTTGCGTTTGCGAAACCTCACCATTGGTTACAACATTCCGCTTGATGCCGCGAGTACCCTGCAAAATTGCCGCATTTCCGTCAATGCCACCAACCTCTTTACCCTGACCAATTTCCCAGGGTTGGACCCGGAAGTAGTCCGGGATTTCGAGAATGCGCAGGATCGCAACATGAGTCCAAACGTGACTTACCTCACACCGCCTCAGGAACGTGCTTTCACCTTGTCAGTATCCACCAATTTTTAATCGGAAATCATGAACATCAAAACTTCTTTCCTCATGATGGCGCTGGGACTGGGACTTGCCTCGTGTGATGGACTTCTCGAATTTGAGCCTGGCGATGTCATCTTAGCAGAAGACGCAATTCAAAATGCGGATGATTTGCAACGATTGCTCGTGAGTAATTATGACGTTTTGGCCAACCTGTATGGTGGACGCGTCCAAATCGTGAATGAACTGCGCGGACCCAACTTTGGCGCTCCGGATAATAGCCTTGATTTCACAGCGGTCTACAACCGTGAAACCACATTCTTTACCGGCATCAACGGTGGTATTTACACGGACTTCTATTACGCCATTTACCGCTCTAATGTCGTCATCGACAATTTCAACATCGTCGATAACCTCGATGAAGGTGACCGCGTTCGGCTTGAATCCGAAGCTCGTTTCATTCGAGCCCTCTGCCATTGGGGTGCCGTAAAAATGTACGCAAAACCATACGGTTACACGCCGAACAACGACCACGCTGGCGTACCTCTAAGGATTGCACCCAGTCAAGATCCACTCCCCCGGGCGACCGTTGGCGAAGTGTATGAGCAAGTCTTAACTGACTTGGCATTTGCAGCCGACAATCTTCCAGCGGAAAATGGTCCTTACGCAACGCGTCTCGCTGCAGAGGCCTACCTCGCCCAGGTGCATTTCTTGATGAGTAATTTCGGTGAAGCCGCGAACTACGCAGCGAATGTTATCAATTCAGGCGCTTACGCACTGGATGAAGACCTGGATCGATACGAAACGGATATCATCAACCCGGAAACAATTTTTGGTATCATCAGTCAACCCAATGATTTTCGCAGTTCATGGTACCGCGACAATTTACGTTCCGACAATACCGCCAACCCGCAACTGGCATTCAGTGACGACTTTGCGTTTTTCATGAGCCTTTCCGGCGCTGCGGATGGAAGGTCTGCATGGTACACCCCCGGTTCTCGGGCACTGATCAACCGGTTCAATGAAAAGGAATATTTCAACGTACCCCTTGCCCACTTGACACTTATGCATCTCATACGCGCAGAATGCTTGGGCGAATTGAATCAGAATTTAACCACGGCAATTGCAGACTTGAACGCCATTCGAGCACGGGCGTATGGCGCCGGAAATAACGAGTTGATGGGCGATGCAACCGCTGCAGAAGTGATTCAAGCTGCGCGCGAAGAATACAGGAAAGAAACCGTTTGTGAAGGCATGTGGGTGGAGCAATTGCTCCGACGTGGTGCCGCGGGAGAGAGCATTACAATCCGTGGTGCTTCATGGGACTGCCCGGGCATGTCCCTGCAGTTTTCAAATAGCGAGACCACGGTCCAAGGCTTTGAACTTAATGAAGAAGGCGGTTGCCTCTAAACGAATAGGAAACAATTCTGATGAAACGAAAACAACACGCATTCAACGTCGCCTTGCTACTGGTCTCGGCGTCTTTGTTCTTCTCGGGTTGCAAGCCGACAACGGAAGGAGAGATTGGCGACCCTTTTGACAAGGTTCAAGGTATGATAGGAACCTGGGAGCTGAGCAGCTTCACACAACAGGATTTGAATAGCCCCGTCAAGGAAACCCGCGATTTAAGCGCATTCTTTATTGACGGCATTTCCACGCCGATTCAGCTGACATTCCAGGAAGACCGCACCTACAATGTTGCGATTGAAACCGGAAAGAATTATTTCGGAGAAGGCGGAACCTGGGGGTTTGACGATGACCTGTACCCAACCTTCTTAGAACTTTATTCCACAACGGACACTTTGTCCTACAACCTCGGTGGAATGGTCCGTGAATTTGATCAAAGCATGCGCATTGAATACCGGCGCGAATGTGGCACCGCTGCGACCAACATTTACACTTTTGAATTCAATCGAATCAACGGATGATGAAGATAAGAACATACACACTTTGTGCCTTGGTGTTAGGGCTGGTGATCGGGACTTCAACCTCGGCACAAAAAGTATATGTACTCCCTTCTCCAACGGACGCGAATTCTGAAATGACGTTGTTCATTGACATGAATCAAAGCGAGGATGGCATTCAAAACAACGGACTTTCGGGAATTCTTGATGCCTATCCAGATACCGCGGTCTATTTATGGACCTGGGACCCATCCGGTCCAGCAGCCGGAAATGGAGATTGGGACAATTCGGCAAGCCATCAAGAGCTCAACAAAGTAGGGCCCAAGCTCTATTCCATGTCCTTTGTGCCCACAGAGTACTATGGCGTAGATGGTCCTCAACTCTTTTCCAGAGGAATTTCTTGCTTGGCCAAGCTAAGAAACGGAACGGAGGCCGAAGGCTTTCCCTTTGAGGCCAAGTCGGAAGACATGCACGTAGACATCATCCCCAAATTGTGCGATGCCCGATTGTGCGTGTTCCCAGAACTTCGAGAACCCGACGACTACGTAACGATTACCTACGATAACACGAAAGAAACCCTCTACGAAGGACTTCAAGGAATGGGAGAAGATGACTGCTACATCTATCTGCTCGGCAAAGTAGATGCCTTCACAAGCGTCGAGCTATCCATCGAAAGTGAAGTTACCCAAAATCCTGACTTAAAACTTCAGTCCATGGGCGACGGAAGGTTTCGGACCACATTGATTCCAGAGGATTTGTTCGCTCCATTATTGGCAGAAGATCAAGTCCTGAGTGAAGTCTGGTATTACATCGTACGTGAAGGATTCAGCTACCCACCTGGGCCGCCACCTTTCGAAATTATTTCTCTTTTGGATTGCGAGTAATTTGATTCCGCAAAACGAGCCTCGCATGAATAGCCGACGCATTTCCACAAGCCAGGCGCTCGCGTGGCCATTCTATTTTGTCTTGACTGCCCTGTTCGCTTCATGCGGTTCACTTGAAAAGCAGTCGCCTCCTGCCTCTCAAGAAGCACTCATCATGCCAGTGCACCTCGAACCTGACAGCACCTGGGTCCTATTGGATGACTTTCATGCGTGGACAGGGCTCGTCGATTCCGTCGTTTGGGAAAATGGGACTGAACTGAGGATTCAGCAGCATCCGTTGTCTTCTCTCCCTGCAGTCCTCATTACCCAACCACCCTCAAAAGCATTTGGACATCTGCAACTCTGGTCCACCGATCCATTCAAAGTCGATCCCGTGGCCATTCCAGTTGCCCGTTCGAACAAGCAGACGGTTCGAATAAGCCTTGCCATTACCGAATCTATTCAATCGGCAAGCATTATAGGCGGCTTCACCGGTTGGCAGTCCGAACCCCTACCGATGGAGCAGGAAGGAGATAGCCTCTTTGTTACCTTAACGCTGGATGAAGGCAAACACCTCTACCAATTTGTAAGCGACGGAAGAGAATTCCCTGATCCAGCCAATCCAAATCGGATGCCCAATGGATTTGGGGGGTTCAATTCCATCTTACAGGTCGGAAGTGCATCGGAACCGTTAACGCTCTCAACCGCTTACACCGATCGCTTTGTGTGCAGCACGCTTCCGTTCTCCAATTACACGGTTTTTTGGAACAACACATGCATCCACACGGGCGAGGCAGATGCCAATGGAAGCTTTGAATTTAACATGCCCGTGACCGCCAAACGTGTAGAACGTTCACATCTTCGAATCTGGGTTGCCAATCAATACAGGATCGGTCAAAACGCGTTAATTCCACTGCAATACGACGTTCCCGTGCGGAAAGGAGAAATGCTCACTCGGCACGATCGACAAGCCATGATCATGTATTTCTTGATGGTCGATCGGTTCAAAAATGGTGACCCTTCCAACGATTGGAAATCAACAGACCCGGCCGTACATCCCGATGCCAATCACAAAGGCGGATATTTTCGTGGCAGCCAAGATGCCATCGGTTATTTGGACTCCCTTGGCATCAACACCATCTGGATTTCTCCCATCACACCCAATCCCGATGACGCTTGGGGTTTTTGGTCAGACCCATCGACCGATATCACGAGCAAATTCAGCGGCTACCACGGTTATTGGCCAATTGCCTCAACCGGAATCGACCGCCGATTTGGTTCCATGGGAACGTTTCATTCCTTGGTCGATTCGATTCACGCGCAAGGCATGAACATCTTGATTGATTACGTTGCAAACCACGTTCATCAGGAGCATCCGGTCTACCGCGCCCATCCCGAATGGGTCACCAACCTCTACTTGCCCGATGGCAGTCTCAATACCCAGCTGTGGGATTCTCAGCGCTTGACGACTTGGTTCGACACCTTCATGCCCACGTTGGATCTGGAACGCAAAGAAGTGTATGAAACCATGACCGATAGTGCTTTGTGGTGGATTCAAAACACAAGCATTGATGGTTTCCGACATGATGCCACCAAACACATCCCAGAGGTGTTTTGGAGAAGGCTCACCACCAAGGTGAGGGCTGCCACAACTGCTTCACAACGAAGCGTATTTCAGATCGGCGAAACCTATGGGACGCCTTCTTTGATCAAAAAGTACCTTTCCAGCGGCATGCTCGATGCGCAGTTTGATTTCAATTTGTACGATGCTTATGTCGCCGCATTCACGAGCGAGAAGCCGGATTTGAAAAACTTGATTGCCATTGCCGAACAGAGCATTGACGCCTATGGACCTCATCATTTGATGGGAAACATTTCTGGCAACCAAGATCGGCCGAGGTTCGCATCACTTGCAGAAGGTTCATTGAACCCTGGAGAAGATACCAAGTTGGCCGGTTGGACCCGAAACATAGAACACCAAGGTCAGAAAGGTTATCTCCGAATGAGCTGGCTGATGGCATCTTTGATGGGGCAGCCTGGCATTCCTTGCGTGTACTATGGCGATGAAATTGCTGATGTCGGCGGGAATGACCCCGACAATCGTCGCATGATGCGCTTCGGTTATTGGAACGAATCTGAGGCAAAACTTTGGGAAATGACCCGCGATTGGATTGCGCTCCGCAAATCACGCATGAGCATGATGTACGGCCAATGCCATTATCATCTGAATAAGGATGCACCAGGCGTTCTAGCCATTGAACGGACGTACTTGGATGAAAAGACATTGATCCTCATCAACACCTCGGAAACAGTTCAATTCTATCCTATTCCGGGCGATTGCAATGGATCAATCTTGCTCGGAGATGCTGCGATGGAAGACGCAGCCATTGCCATCTCTGCCGGATCCTGTGCAGCAATCCAATTGCACCCGAATCCTTGACAGAAAAAGCTGTTACTCTACTACTTCGTCCAGCACATAACGCCAGCGAAACTTCCATTCGCCGTTGCCAAAGTTGACATACTTGTCCCAGCGCAATTGCCCCGGCAGTCTTTCGATTCGCCATCGCTCTATGACGGCTGCATTGCCTTCTGATGCCCCTCTTGTTAAGGAGGTAGATAACGTACCTGATAAAACGAACCATTCTGAAGTCATGGCTTCGTTGTTGTTGAGCAAGGCGATTTCCACGGTTTGATTCGCGTCATTCCAGTTCCACATCTGAACGGATTTGGAGATTTCCCCATTGACCTCCTTTGCCAGCTGCAGGACAAAACCATTTTCCTTTCCATTTCGCAACCCATCGAAACGCGCATCGTACGTCACGAGTTCATCCTTGCCTTCGATCGCCTGTTCGAATCGGCCAACATACGGACCTTCCAATGCAAACATCCAGTCTGGTGTAATTTGGGCCTGAGCGGAAGAAATCAAATAACCAAGGGTCAAAGAAAGGAATAGGAACAAATGCAGTGCACGAAGTGTACAAACGGAATCTTTAATCTTTGTCATTGAACAAAGAACAGGCGTAAATTAGCGACATGAAACGCACTTTATCCATTCTTTTCGCCGCTCACGTGTTTACAATCGCAGCCTTGGCCCAACCTACTTGGGAAGTTGGCAACACCACTTTAACCGAATACAACTTGGTCACTGGTGTTCAGCTTCCTTGGGAGATTCTTTGGGGGCCCGATGATCACATTTGGATGACTTCGCGAGCAGGAGAAGTCTTGCGCATCGAGCCAGAGACGGGGAACTACAACGTCGTTTTGGAGCGAAACGTCATCAGCAATGGAAGCGGCGAACCTGGAATGCTCGGGATGGCAATGCATCCCGATTGGGAAAACACGCCTCAAGTATTCGTGGTCTATTGCACAGGAAGCGCTTGGAATGGAGACGAGCATTTAAGCGTATTTGATTGGGATGGCACTGCATTGGTGAATGAACAAACATTATTGACGATTCAAGCAGGTGGAATTCACAACGGCAGCCGATTGCTGGTGCTGCCGGACAACACCTTGTTGATGACGGCTGGTGACGTTGGCTCTTCCTCATTGGCTCAGCTGGAAGGTTCATTGCAGGGAAAAACACTCCGGCTCAACCTCGATGGCAGTGTTCCTGATGACAATCCCATCGCAGGGTCCTATGTTTACACCATTGGCAACCGAAACAGCCAGGGATTGGCGCTGGGTGCAAACGGCATCGTATACAGTTCTGAGCATGGTCAAAACTCCAACGATGAATTAAACATTGTCAGTGCAGGCGGGAATTATGGTTGGCCTCAGGTAGAAGGATTTTGCAACACCGCCTCAGAACAAGCTTTTTGTGCTGACAATGATGTGATTGAGCCTCTTGAAGCCTGGACGCCTTGCATTGCAGTGAATGGCATCGAATACTACGACCATGAAGCCATTCCTGAGTGGCAAAATTCAATTTTAATGGCCGTTTTAGGTGGCCTCGGTGGCCAGTACGAGCGCTTGAGCGTCATGCACCTAACCGAAGACGGCATGAGCGTCACTGGAGAAGACCAATTCTTCTCCAGTTTCAATCAACGCGTCAGGGATGTGGCCGTCAATCCCTACACGGGATCGGTTTATGTTGCATTCAATGGCACTTCCTACCCGGGCAGCGGACCCAACATCATCAAGGAATTTCGCAATGAAACGTTCGCTTCCTCCTTGGCTGATGAACAGCAGCTTGGCGCAACCCTCACTGCATTTCCCAATCCCGCAAATGATGTAATTCGATTTGATTGGGGCCTTCCACTCCTTCAGGGAACGTATGAGGTCTATGGCTACAACGGACAACTTATACAGCAAGGTCAGCTCAATGGCAACGCTGCCTCACTGACTTTAGCCACATCCGAATGGAACGCTGGCACCTACTTTATCCGCGCTTTTCACAACCAAGGAACTGTGACGTCTACGTTCCAAGTGTCGCATTAAGTTTTCTCCCATTGCGCTCAACACGAGCGCTTCTCTTATCGAATTGCCACCTGCAATGAAATTTTCCAGTGCCGCTCAACTCGCGTTGGCCGTTTTCCTGTTCTCCTCATCTGCCAGTTTCGCAGAGGATGATCAATCCAATTCCGACACTACCGTAGTTAAAACAGCAACAATTTCAGCCCTTCGTATCCCAACGCCGGAAGACCGCGTCAGTGGTAATGTACATCGCTTGGGTACTGAGGCACTCCAAAACGGGAAATCTCCTGATCTTGAAGACGCATTGAACTCGCTTCCCGGCGTGCGCATGGAAACCCGAGGCTTTGGCGGGTCACGCCGGCTTCAAATCAGGAGCAGCGGTATCCGAGCGCCGTTCGCCGTTCGCAATGTGCACATGCTCATGGATGGATTTGTGCTCACCAATGCAAGCGGGGTTTCTCCCCTTGACACATGGAATCCTCAATGGATGGCCGAGCTCGAAGTACTCAAAGGGCCCGTCGGAGCCATCTATGGCAGCGGTTATGGTGGTGTGCTATTGGGACATTCATTGCACCGGTACCGCCCCGCAAATGCATCGCGGCTGAGAGGCTATTCCCGGATCGCAACCAATGGATCAAACAACGGGTTAAACCTGAGTGAAATGTCGAGCGAATCGGGCTTTCAATGGCAATCGGTAGTCGATTCGACGGAATGGACCCTGCGCGGATTTTGGAGTGAAACTCCCGGCGGACGAATTCATGAATCCAATGACCGAAGACAAGTGGAGGTGCACCGGCGCAAATCCGACGATCAAGGAAGATTCAACCACCTATGGCTCGGGTGGATGGACGCTTCTTGGGACCTACCAGGCTCCCTCAATGCCGCAGACGCTGAGAATAGTCCTGGTCAATCGCCCGGTGGCACGTATGACGCTCATGTCGATCGCATGCGCACATGGCTTGGATATAGCAGTGTTCGGAATCAGTCGGAGAAACAAAGTGGCCTATGGGTTTACCTCCAGCATTCCGACAAAGAAAACCCCTTTGGAACCAGTGCTTTTTTCAACGGATACAAGGACGAATCCGAACAATTTACTTCCGTAAGATGGTGGGCGGCTAAGTCGAAACTCCTTGGAAACAATTTCAAACTTACTTGGGATCAAACGGCTATTCTGCGGGCCGAAAGGCTTTCTTTACGAGAAACAGATTTGCCTCCGTCGACTGAAACTTACCGGTATAACATAGAAAGCATCACAACGAATGCTTGGGCCAGTACGGGGGGAAGGCTTGAAAATGACAATTGGCAACTCGACGTGCAGATTGCATTGGAATGGATGCAGCGTTCTACGGAAGGTGAAGGTAAAGGTAAAGGAGATGGCACATTGGACGAGAACATATACCGCCCCATCGTCGAAAATTACGCGCATCTCACCGCGCTTCCGTACTTCGGTCTTTCCCGAAAGCTACGCAATTATGGACGCGTTTTTCTGCAATACGGAAAAGCGGCGAGCCACCCGACTACCTTCGAAATAGTCAACCCCGACACGTACACCGCTCTGAACTTATCTCCAGAAAAAGCGAATGCCATTGAACTGGGCTGGAAAGGGGAAATACCGGTAGAGAGCAACTTCATCGCCTATACCCTGCAAGGCTATCAGCAATTGGTGAGTGACGCCATTGCCTCTGTCCCGGGCGCAAATGATGGCGTATACGTTGACAACATCAAGGGGCTAATAATGACCGGAATCGAGGCTTTGCTCCACACCAATCTCAACCTCGCCAATCAGCACACCCTTCAATGCCAAGCACAGGCCAGTTTGAACCGACATTCCTTTGAACAAGTGGCTGAAACATTGCCGGGAACGCCGCTGCACGCTTCGAGCTTTCTCGTCGCATATGCCACCAAGAAATGGACCCTGAGCGCCATGCACTATTGGAATGATCTAATGCCCTTGCACAATAGCAAGAATGACTGGTCTAACGCCCATCAACGGTTGGATGCGTGGCTGTCCTTGCAGTCGAAAGCGAATGTTTGGCAATTTGGCATACGGAATGTTCTGAACGCTCAATATTCGAGCTGGTTCCAAACCAATGCATTCGGCGGACGTTACTTCAATCCTGCGCCCGGTCGACTGATTTGGCTGTCCTGGAAGTGGCAAATCAATTGATAATCAAAATTTCCGTCCGGCGATTCTCTGCTTTGCCTTCGTCTGTCTCATTGGAGGTAATCGGATCCGTTTCCCCCAAGCCGCGCAATTCCATTCTCCCTCTTTCCACTCCACGATCTTCGAGAAATTGAGCCACGGCTTCTGCGCGCAACTCGCTTAACGTATGGTTGGTTTCTGCCTTGCCATCGGAATCTGTATGACCGAGAATCTCAATGCGAATCTTAGACTGCAACATGGTCTTGGCCAATTGCTCGAGTTCGGGCTGAAAGCTACCGTCTAATTCTGCAGATGACTTTTCAAAACGCACGTCTCGCAACGTCATCGTAATGCCCACCTCCAATTTTTGGAGGCTTATAGAAACAAAAGGATCCAACTCGGAATCAGGTGAAAGAATGGTGCTGTAAAACGCGAAATCCGGATGTTCAATTTGAATCACCACATCTTCACCCGTCTTAACTGACAGCGTGAATTGACCGTCTATCGGATCTGAATTTTGCGTGCTCAACAATGTTCCTGATAAATCCAGCACTTGAACCTTCGCCTCAATAGGGTCGCCCGAGTTATCTCGAACTTCACCTGTCCAAAGGGCCACCGCCTTGGCGCTCACTTCCACAGGCAACTCAAATTCCCACAAGTCCAAATTTCCGGGCTCATTCCGATCGGTTGCAAAAATGGCATGGCTGCCGTCCGCGAAAACTTGCAAGCTATTCTCGTCTCCATGCGTATTGATCGGGTAGCCTAAGTTTTCTGGTTCGGACCAAGTACCATCATTCTGCTTACGGCTCACATACAAATCCATGCCCCCCATTCCTGGCAATCCGTCAGAGGCGAAATACAGAGAAACACCATCCGAATGAAGAAAAGGGTTCTCCTCTTTTCCTTTGGAATTGATTACCCCCGGTAAAGGAACGGCTGGCAACCAACTGCCTTCATCGCTGCGTTCACTCACATAGATATCCTGCACCACCTCTCCCGTATCTGTTGAACGAAAAGCTCGCACAAAGAACAAAAACTGGCCATCTGCACTCAATGCAGGCTGGCTCTCCCATTTCGCTGAGTTCAACTCCTCCAAGTTTGCCGCATCATTGTAAGAGGAGGATAGAACATTGTAATCGCTTTGAAACAAATCGCAAGACCCCACACCAGTCCGGGTTCCATACGTACCATCAATTCCAGCACAAGCCGTAAATACAAGAAGTCGGCCATCCCCACGAATGGAGGGAGCTCCTTCATTTCGTGGCGTATTGATTTCACCTATGGACCTTACGGTCCACCACTCATCGCCCTCTTTTCGCGCTTCGTAAAAGTCTTCCTGACCGAAAGACCGATTGGGGTTGACCAATTCTCGGGTAAACACCATTCGGTCACCGCTGGAATACAAGGCAGGATAATACTCGGATAATTCCGAATTCACGTCGCCCAAAAGCGCGGTGGGATGAAATTCAGATGGCGCATCGATGGCGTTATTGGCAAATCGCACGGAGCTTTCTAAAAGATCGCTCTGCATCTGCCAACCTCGGAATTGTTCGCCCACTTCGAGTGCGTGATAGGCTTCTTTGTACATCCCACCTCGGTGGTACATTGAAACCAATGATTCTTGCCAATCCTCTCGTTCAAAGGGTTCAATTTCAAATGCTCGATTCAATGCGTCTGCGCCCTTCTTCCATTCTTTCATCTCCGCAAAAATTTGACCTTTCAACATAAAAGCGTCAAAATACTCCTCATCAAATCGAGTGGCTTCATCCAGCTTCGCCAAGGCCTCCACTCGCAATCCTTGGTCGTAAAGTTGAACAGCTTGATCCAAGCGCTTCGCAGCCTTTTTGACATTTGATTGAGCCGATGCTTCACTTCCCTGAAGCCAGAAAATCAAAAAGAAGAACGTAAGGACCTTGGTCCCAACTGAGTGCAAACCCATTGTATTTTGTTTAGCGGATAATTCCGAATTTAGCGCAAATTATGGCTGCCACGTTTAAATCGATTAAGGAATGACCATCGGACTCCTATCCGACAACCACGGTTATTGGGACGAGCGAATCAATCACCACCTCGGGGATTGCGATGAAATCTGGCACGCTGGCGATATCGGATCCCTTGAAGTCATCGATGCCATCAACGCTCTACACCCTCAAAAAACGCGAATTGTATTTGGCAACATTGATAGCCATTTGATTCGATCTGAATGCACGGAGGAAATGCACTGGGAAATAGAGGGCATCAAATTTTTCA
>CAXDQP010000009.1:0-18331 GCA_963991335.1 uncultured Flavobacteriales bacterium | reverse complement strand
CAATTCTGCCATTTGGATCCGGTTAGACGACCACGACAACCATGGCCGTCAACTGTTTTCCACGTGCATCAAGATTTGCCACTTTCGCAACCGTAGCGTTTTCCCCTGCCGCGAGTTGATACCACTCCGCCAACTTGGGCCCGATGGATGACATGCCGTCGCCAACGTAAGCCGCAAAACGCCACGGCTGCGTCATGCCATGCGTTGGTGCCCACGTCGCATTGGTCAGGAGCAATTCCACCACTTCCTTGTGGAC
The DNA here is from genome assembly GCA_963991335.1 of uncultured Flavobacteriales bacterium. Classification (GTDB taxonomy): domain Bacteria; phylum Bacteroidota; class Bacteroidia; order Flavobacteriales_D; family Sanyastnellaceae; genus UA16. The sequence goes on along the minus strand of CAXDQP010000009.1, from coordinate 18,075 downwards.
TTTTCGGGAAGAAAAGCGTTCAGGTGAAATGCTTCGACGGTCCCGCATGAGCTCGGTGACCTCTGATAAATTGTGCCTCATGACTCTGTTCTCTGTACGTGTCAAAGGTACTCGTGAAATTCCGTGCATCATCACCGATTCAATCGTAGCGCAACGGCAAATATTCCCGTAATTTTCTCCCATGCTTCGAATTCCCTCCTTCCTCCTGTTTTTCAGCTGCGGTTCCCTCACTTTGCACGCGCAAGCGAACAACGACAGCTTGCTCGTGCGGTCCATTTACGATGAAGCGCTCGGACACGGTGAAGCGTATGAAAACCTGCGAATCCTCACCAAAGAAATTGGTCACCGCTTGAGTGGTTCGACCAGCGCTGCAGAGGCGATGGATTGGGGCAAATCGGTAATGGAAGCTTACGGCGCCGATCGCACTTGGATCATGCCTGTGACCGTCCCGAGTTGGACCCGCGGAACAATCGCGGAAGCGTCATCCATCGCTGCGAACGGCGCAACGACGGCCTTGCACATCACAGCCTTGGGCGGCTCCGTTGGCACACCCAACAACGCAGTCGTTGAAGCTCCCATCCTTGTGGTCAAGCGATTGGACGAATTGAATCCGGAATCCGGAGTGGATGCTGCGGGTAAAATTGTGCTTTTCAACCGCGCCATGGACCCCGTTCTAATCAATACCGGCGCGGCGTATGGCGGTGCGATTGATCAGCGGGGCAACGGCGCCAGCGCTGCAGCTGCCTCGGGCGCAGTAGCCGTGCTCGTCCGTTCCTTGACCCATGCATTGGACACCCTTCCACACACGGGAGCTTTGCGGTACCGTGATGATGCACCCCGGATACCTGCCGCTGCCATCTCGACAGTTGATGCTTCATGGCTGGCGCACGCTTTGGAATCCGACCCTGCCATGAAAGTGCGCCTGCAATTGAATTGCGAAGCCTTCGAAGATGTCGAACAAGGCAACGTCATCGGAGAATGGACGGGTACGGTCAAACCGGATGAAATCATCACCATCGGAGGGCACCTCGATTCATGGGACATCGGCGAAGGCGCCCACGACGATGGCGCGGGTGTGGTGCACACACTGGAAACCCTGCGCATTCTCCAAGCCATTGGCTATGAACCCCAGCGCACATTGCGTTTTGTCTTATTCATCAACGAGGAGAACGGCAACCGCGGAGGAAAGGAATACGCGCGGCAAGCGGGCATCGAAAACGCGCAATCCAATTTGATCCATGTCGGGGCCATGGAATCGGATGCCGGCGGCTTTGTTCCGCGTGGATTTCGCATCGACGCAAGCGATTCTGCAACCCACGTCGTGCGCAGCTGGCGTGACTTATTTGACCCCTACAACGTGCATTTATTCCGCCGTGGAGGAGCCGGGGTGGACATTTCACCGCTCAAATCATTGAATCCACGCCCCACCCTGCTCGGATTAAGCCCGGATGGGCAGCGTTATTTTGATTTCCATCACAGCAGTCAGGACATCTTTGAAAACGTCCACAAACGCGAATTGGAATTGGGTGCAGCTACATTCGCTGCAGCGCTTGTGCTACTGGATCGCCACCTTCCTTCTCCCGAATGAATTGACCCGTGTCCCTATTCTGGGCAATTGCCAAACATCACATTCAACAAAATCAACAAATCAGCAATGGTGATGGCGTCGTCGTAATCCAAATCTCCAACGCATGGATTGGGATCCGGAATACAGGAAGACGAAGCCTCGTCCCATACCGTTCCCGAACCACAAGCATCGGGGCTTGACCAGCATGAAAAGCTGCAAGAGCCATCTTCAATGTTTGCTTCAGGATCGTAATTACAGGCAGACGCATACGTGCAGCCATAGCATTCATCCTCGCATCCTTCCTCCTCTGACCACAGACTAATTGGAGCTGCGTCTTGCACCAACAGCCAGTGTTGATCGATCTCCAATTCCGTGTAAACGGTTGGCAAGCCAATCGGCCAATTGACCACTACAGAATCCAAGGACTCAGCAACGCCGATCCCAAAATGCTCCCAATGGCTATTCTGGCCCATATAATTTTCACCCGCAAAGAGCATACGACTTTGAGAAACGCCCTCGATCCAGACCTCAATCGTTGCGCCAACAGCATCTCGGTTACTAATGCTGCCTTCGAGCCAAAATTTCACCCAGTGATTTTCATTGGGTTCTGCTCGCAAAACTTGAGCATAATCGCCAACACGGTTGGACACCAAATCAGGAAAACCGTCACGGTTAAAATCACCGACCGCGGTGCTGAATGACAAATTGTTGACGCTTTGAAAGAGTTGATCTTCCGATTCTGAGAAAACCCCCGCCTCGTTCAAAAAGAGCTTATCGGGCTCATCGTATACTGCCAAAACCTCCGGGTAATTGGTGTATTCGCTGTAGCCATTTGCAACGTGCAAATCTTCGAATCCATTGTTGTCTACATCCAACCAATTCCCAGCCCAACAGATGGCGTCCACTTGCATATTTTGCATCGGAATTTCTCCGCTGTCCTCGTTCACAGCCGAAAACGCGTAATCGTTATTGACCAACATCCAATTCTCATCGCCCGGAAAAGCGGTGATGTAGACATCCATGTCCAGGTCCCCGTCATAATCAGCCACGCTTGTCGACATGCAATTGATGGCCATGTCCAACCCAACGGCATTAGCGCTTTCAATGAATGGCGTGATCGCTCCTTCGGGCTGCTGTTCAAAAAAATGGTTGGCGTAAATCACCCGATCCCGTATCACATGGAGATCGAGCAAATTGTCACCATTGAAGTCCACCCATTGCCCTTGAAAGGATTGAATCCCTGTGACTTCGAACATGCCCGATGATTCAGTGACATTCTCAAATGTTCCATCTCCTTCATTGTGGTACAATTCGTTGAAGGCATATTCATCGAAAGAAGAGGTGTAATTGGCAACGAATAAATCCAGGAATCCGTCTTTGTCGTAATCCCCAAAACAGGCGCCGTAACTCTTGCGGGCTCCTTGATTGATGCCACATGTCGCGCTCACGTCAACAAAAGAACCGTTGTCATTGCGAAACAACTTGTTGGGAGCCAGGCGGTAGGTGATAAAAAGGTCTTGATCCCCATCGTTATCGATATCCGACCATAGAACCATCTTCGCCTCAGCTGCGTAGGTCGGCAAGTCCAGATCTACCTCCAGAAACCCATCCTCATCCCCTGTTCCTTCAAAGAAGCGCAAACTTCCCTGGTGGTGGGCAAAACTCAAATCATCAATCCGATCGCCATTGAAGTCGGCAAAACTCACCCCAGCACCCAAAAACCCTCCCGTATGGTCCGTAGAAAGATTCATGAAATTACTCACATCCACCATCTGCGCGAGCGCAGCTGCGGAAACCAAGCACATGGTCAAAAGGCCCAGTGATTTGCGCCAAAATAATCGCATTCTGTGATTCGTCATTCTTCGCATTGGTTGTTGAAAGCAATTAGAAAAACCAACAAGTCCAGAACACTTGTTACGCCGTCTCCATTGAGGTCGGTGGGGCAATCTGAAGTTACAACGAGGCATTGTTGCAGCGCTTCGTCCCAAATCGTTCCCGCGCCGCACGCCACTGCATCCGTCCAACAGTCAAAATCACAAGAGCCATTGTCTTCGGTTGCATTCGCATCGAAATTGCACGCCAAGGCGTAGATGCATCCTGGACAGGTTTCGCCTGCGCACGGCGGGGAAACGCCGACTGTTTCTCCTTCTAACACCATCATTGACTGATTGGGCGCAAGGTCATAGTAGTGATCCACAATTCCGGAAGGCCATTCGATGACAAGGGAATCCAATGCCGTGTTGAGCCCGATGCCAAAATGTTCCCATCGACTGCTTTGAGACAAAAAGTTTTCGCCACAATGCGTCATCCGGGTCCCAATCAAACCATTTCTGTAAATTCGAAGACGAGCACCAACACCGTCCCGGTTGCTTACTGTTCCTTCGAGGTGAACTTTCAACCACCGATTCGCATTTGGTTCTGCCTGCAAAACCTGCATGTACTCACCAACGGCATTGGAGAAGAGGTCGGGAAAACCATCGAGGTTGTAATCCGATGATGCCGATGAAAAGGACAAGACATTGGCATCAAAAAGTCCTGAATCATCCTCATTAAAGTCACCTTGGTCATTCCAGAAAAATTGATCTGGAATATTGGGGTATTGACTCAAAATAGTTGGGTAATTGGTGTAAACGCTGAATCCCGTGCAAACGTGCAAATCTTCCCACCCATCGTTATCGGCATCAAACCATGTCGAGGCCCATGAAGTGAGATGCACTTCAACGCTATCGCCTGACACGGACTCATACGGCTCAAAATCCCCCCCGTCATTCACCATCAGGAAATTGCCTTCAAACATGCCAGCTGCTACATACAAATCTTGATCGTTGTCACGGTCAAAGTCAGCTGTTGATGTACACATGGCATTCACCATCAAGTCCAAGCCGCGGTCATGTGCTGTATTCTCAAACGTTCCATCCAACTGCTGCTCATAATAGTAGTTATCGAAGCACAATCGATCCCGGATCAAATGCAGATCTAATAGGCCATCTTGATTGAAATCTACCCATTGGCCTTGAAAATTTTGCTGCAATGCCTGTCCCATGCCGAGATCGAACGTCACCTCTTCAAATTGCGCATTGCCCAAATTGTGGTACAGTTCGTTGAACGGTTCGTCCGATCCGCTCACGTAATTGGCCACGAACAAATCCAACAAACCATCGTTGTCATAGTCCCCAAAACTGGCACCATAACTCCGACGATCTGCGATTAGAATGCCACATGTCTCAGTAATGTCTTCCATCATGAGCCCTCCATGATTAAGATACATGCGATTCGGTTGCAAACGGTACGTGATGAACAGATCTTGGTCTCCGTCGTTGTCGATGTCCACCCAAATCACCGATTTCGCTTCGAATGGATAGTCCGAGAGATTGAGCAAGTATTCATTAAACCCTTCTCCGTTTCCCAAATAAAACTTCAACTCTCCCCCATGATGGGCCAGACTTAAGTCGTCAATCCCATCATCGTTGAAGTCCGCAACACTCATGCCTGCCCCGAGGTATCCGCCTGTTTGATCACTTGGGATGCCCAATTGATTGCTCATGTCGAGAAAAGTCGTTTGTGCCGACAGCTCCTTACTCATTCCTATCACTGCACCACAAAGCATCAAGCACGGAAACAGGTGCTTGATTTTGCGAAGAAGGATGGGGGAAATTAGGCGCATTGATACGATGGAAATCCAATTGTTTTGGCTCCGATCACATGCAGGTTATTAAATTTAAGCCAAGCTGGCCTCAATTCAAAGCTATCGCCAACTAATTCAAGGACATACGGTCCCAAAGTTCGTCAGAAGAATCAAGAGGTCCTCCACCGATATAGTGCCATCCTCATCGAGGTCGCCGACGCATGAAACTTCACACTGGCCGCTAATCTGATTCCACACGGCACCTCCACCGCAAATGATTCCATTGAAAAGACATGCAAAATCGCAGGTGCCATCGTCTTCCGTAGCATTGGCGTCGTAGTTGCAAGCGACCGTGTAGGTGCATCCTGCGCAATATTCTTGGCAAATCGCAGAGCCTTCCACCAAGGTTAAGGTTTGATTCACATCAACTTCATTCCACGTTTCAATCAGGCCGTTGGGCCAATGCACGGTGACAGAGTCCACGGATGATGCCAGTCCCATTCCAAAATGCTCACAGCGAGAATTCTGGGACAAATAGCCTTCGCCACAGTACGTTTCACGGTACCAGTAGTTGCCACCGATCCATAATTCAATTTTGGATCCAATCGCATCGCGATTGCTCTCCGTCCCTTCGAGGCAAATCTTGAGCCAATTGTTTTCATTGGGCGCACTGGTCCGAAACTCAGGCGTTGCTCCGATGTGATGCGAAACCAAATCAATGAAACCATCATCATTGTAATCGCCAATCGCCGTCGAATACCCCAAGGAAGTAGCGCTTTGGAATAATGGTCCTGCCGATTCCAACGTACCCTCGTTATTCACAAACAGCTCATCGGGCTCTTGATTGAACTCATAAATGATGGAAGGATAGTCAATATATGTAGCGACACTTGTCGCCACGTGCAATTCCTCCCAGCCATCTGAATCTACATCGAGCCATTGACCCGCCCAACAGATCTCATTCATCACCAAAGCTTCTGAAGTGATCTCCGTAAACATTCCGTCGCCGTTGTTTTCCAGCATAACATTGCCCTCCAGCCCACCCGACAAGAAAAAATCAATATCGCCGTCCCGATCAAAGTCATGGGCAGACGTTGACATGCAATTGATGGCTACATCCAGCCCCATAAATTCAGCTGACTCTTGCAACAGGGTCTCACCTGACGAACCCATATTTACATAGAATAAGTTCGGGTAGATGAAGCGATCTCGGATTACGTGCAAGTCGAGCCAACCATCCCGATCGACATCGACCCACTGCGCCTGAAACGCCTGCAGGTTCATTCCTCCGAACCCAAGGGAATCCGTGACATCTTCGAAGCTTCCATCTCCGAGATTACGATAACACTCATTGCCTTGCGGAAAGTCTACCTCATAGCCGTAGGTGGAAACGAACAAATCAATCAGCCCATCACGATCGAAATCGCCAAAGGCGGGGCCAAAGCTTCTTCGATCGTCTTGAGCTATGCCACAGAATGAGCTGACGTCAATCATGTTTAGATCGCCTTCGTTGATCCACATCTTATTCGGCGCCAATCGAAAGGCCACGAACAAATCCTGATCACCGTCATTGTCTATATCTGCCCAGAGTAGTCCTTTGGACTGAGCATTGGGCGTAGACAATCCCAAGTCAACCTCTTCGAACCCACCCTCCACGGCTACATAGAATCGCAGCTCTCCTTCGTGGTGACCAAAACTCAAATCATCCTTGCCATCGCCATTGAAATCCGCAAAACTAACTCCTGTACCGAGGTATCCGCCGGTATGATCCGTTAACACACCAATCATTCCGTCATCTTCCAGCAATTGGGCTTCCACGGTAATGCTCGCCAACAGAAATACCCCACTCCAAGCACTTGCCAGAATGATTCCCTGCACCCATCTGTTCCACTTTCTTTGATTACCGCACATCAGCAATAAAAGATACATCAAAATTTCAGGCATAAAAAAAAGGGCCTAGCTCAATGCTAGGCCCTTTCTCATATCAGACTAAAGGGTTATTCGCAAACAGTTCCGAATGCTCCCAAGAACACAAGCAAGTCAGCCGTGGTTACAGAACCATTTTGGTCGATGTCAGCTGGACATGGATTCGACAAGTCGAATTCACATGTTCCGTCGTCATTCGATGGCGCTACGAAGTTCGGAATTGGGTCACCGTTTCCGTCAAGCCCGTAGTTCGAAGCATTCTCATACGTACATCCGCTGCAATCATCAAAGTCGCACTCTTCAAGCACAGTGATGTTCGCTGCTGGATCATAGTTGCAAGCGCATGAGATGTCGCAACCTTCAATACAGTTATTACCACCAACACTGAAGTATGCAGGTCCATAGAGCTCACCACCTGTGAGTAGACCACCGAATACACCGGCAATCGTCCAAGAAGGCTCAGTGTTGAATGTATCGTCTCCTGTTGTCAAAATGTAGCAGCCCGCCTCCATGCAATATACTTCTTGCAAGAAAGAACCGTCGCTGTTGTCATTTGTCAACGTCGTGTAAATCACTTCGTTGCCTTCCAAGTCTGTGATCAAGATGTCACAACCTGTCCAGCCATCACCGAAGCTATCCTGCATTGTAATGGTTACACATGTGCCGTAGCAGCAAGAACCATCTTCAATGGTTGCTTCAGGGTCGTAGTCACAAGCCCCAGCATCGGTACAACCTGCGCACGTCTCATATTCACATGTTCCGTTTTCAGTTGTAGCATCTGGGTTGTAGTTACAAGCAAAGTCATCCATGCAACCGCAAACGACGTCTGCACCAGCGGAGAAAGGATATACCTCCGTCACCAAGCTACCGCCTGCTCCACCCGCGAGGATTTCGTTTCCTTCACCATCAGTGACCTGCCATGACTGCTCTGCAGACCATGAGAAGGCACCTGTGAAGGCATACGTGTAGCATCCAGGGTCCAAGCAAAGAACGTCCAATCCATATTCAGCACCGTCGAAGTTGTCTTCGTCGATGAGGAAGTCTGCATCGTCAATGGCACCCATAGCAACAGAGTTGCCATCACCATCAAAGATCTCGTATCCACCAGCAGAACCAGAGTTAGATCCTGTCCACCCGTCACCGAATGAATCGTACATGTTCACCAAGATCGCTACACCTCCTGGGTTCGCATCACAAGCACACGATGTGTACTCACAAATGTCATTGGTCTCAATGTTCGCTTCAGCGTTGTAGTTACAAGCTGCAGAGATCGTACATCCTTCAATTGCAGTCTCGCAAGCCAACTCGATTTGGTAAGAACCTTGTCCGTTGTATACCCCATCATCTTGGTAGGATACGTAAACGAAGTAAGTCATCATCGGATCAGAAACGAATTGCAAGTAAGCATCGTCTTGTTCAAAGAAGCCACAGCCATCGAATGAAGCGTCATTGTCAGCAATTTCGCCATTGACGTCAGTCACGCAATCATAAACTCCACAAGAAGCAGAAGCAGAAGCGTAAACTTGTACTCGTGTGTCAATCACTGAACCACAAGTGTTCAAGGTGTGCAATTCCCCTGTGCCGGCGAATGTCCACCATACACCTGGGAGCGCATCAAACACGAGTTCCACTGAACCGTCTTCCTCAGCAACTCCTGTCGTTGAGCCGAAATCTCCAGTTGGAATTCCGAAGTCAGTAACTACTTGGTTACCGTTCCAGTAAACGTTAGCTGTTGCACCATTCCATCCGTCACCGAATGAATCGAAGCCTTCAAAAGTGAAGTCACCTGCAGCCATTCCACAAATCCACTGGCCAGCCGTAGCCACACCTGAGAATTGTGAACCTTCGCTGTCCGTGATTGTCCAAGAAACTTCACCGTCCCATGAACCACCGCCAGCAACTACGTATGCAGCGTTCTCTTCAGCAGCGCAAGGTGCGCATACTACTTCAGGCGCTCCGTCAGCTGAAGCGTTACCCATAGAACCTTCCAAGTAGCCTTCGTTGCATGGCAAGTCAAGGGCGTCTTCGCAAAGATCATTTACCGGCACTTCAGTGTAGATACAAGAACCATCGTCTTGGTTCGCGTAATCCAAGTAGTTGTCTGCTGCACTGTCTGTGCAACCCAAGAAGATACCTGTGGTAGTGAATTCGAAGTCACCACACTCAGCTGCGTCCGTAGTACCAACCGCAAAGTAGTAATTGGTGTTCGGCTCCAAGTTTGGAAGGAATGCTTCGATTGATCCCGCGCATGTTCCAGTGAACAGGCAACCAACAAATCCGCCCAACGCTTCACAATCACCTCCGTCCAAGTAAATGGTCAAAGTCAAATCACCAGAAGGGTTGTCTGTAGAGTTCGTGAGGTCAAAGAAGAAAGTGTCGTAATCCAATCCAGTCACCACGTCCGTGCTATTAAAGGTGAACCAAACAGCATAGTTCGTTCCTCCAAATGAAGGAATCGCAGTTGGGTTCGTGCAGCAAACGTTTCCAGTGAAAGTAACACCGTCCAATTGAGGCTGAGCATCTTCACAGTAATCATTCGATGGGAATTCTTCACAATCCTCACAGGTTACATCCAACAAAAATTCAGTTCCTGAGGAGAATGCAGAGTAGTAGGATACGTGGATGTAATAGTTCATTCCGGTCTCAGCCAAGAATGCAACGCCAGACATCAATCCACAGTTGTCGTCATTTCCAACAATTGGTGTCAATACACCTTCGTCATCATAAACGAAAACGTGCAATTTGGTGTCCGAAACAGGATCAGCAAAACCTGAAGTTGATGTAGGTGTGTTGCATGTATTTGCAAAAACCTGGTAGTCAGCATCAGCATTGAACTCATACCAAACACCACCCGTAGTTACGGCTGTACCAGCAAACTGACCAATCAAACCTTCGTCATCTTGAGCCAATTCCAACGTTCCTGAAACAGAAGCACCACAGAATACTGCCTCTGCATTTTCAATGGCATCATTCGCTGGTGGAACCAAGCAAGAACCATCATCAACGGTAACCGAGATGTTGTAGTTCAAAGCCGCTTCGTTCGTGCAACCTTCAAAATCGCAACCTCCGAGGAGACCGAAGTCAACAAACCAACCACCACTTGGGAACCCAATAGGCGGAGGCAATATACCGTAGTAGCCAGAAGCAACTTGGTCACCGTAAACAGTTCCGAATTGGTCTGTTAAAATCACGGCAATTTCATTGTCAGCTGTTCCACCTCCGCTTGTGAAGATGTAACATCCCAATGGCACACAGTGGAAATCTGTTCCAACACCATCAATTACGAGGTCCGCCTCATCGAGGTTTCCTGAAACCGCAACCGTACCGTCAAAGCTATCCATGTAGTAGTTTGCTCCATTCCAACCGTCACCGCCGAGATCATACATCTCAACATTCATGACGAATGTGCCTGCATCGCAATAGACACAAGAACCGTCGTTCTCTTGCGTAGCAGTTGGGTCATAGTTCGCTGCAGCGGTGTCCATACATCCGATGCAAGAATAGTCACAAGAACCATCTTCAAAGTTGGCTCCTTCGTCATAGTTACATGACTGATCGTCCGTACAACCTGGGAATGCTGGCAAGCAAAAGTCTGAACTTTCAAAACTTCCAAATTCAGCACCAGCAGCTACGACCAATCCATTGCCGTCAACAACGCTGTAATCTCCGAATCCATATGTACAGCACATGCCGTCTCCAAATGAATCATACATTGTGAACGTGTAGCATGTAGATGCTACGCAAAGCTCAGCGCTATTGCTCGTGCCACTTGCAATAACGTTGCCGTCTGCATCAACGAGATCCCACGAAGACTCGGCAGCGAAGTTGTCTGGATTGATGTTCACAGAAAGCGACTCATAGCTGCAAGAACCATCGTCTGATGTCGCTGCAGGATCGAAGTTACATGCCGTAGCATCCGTGCAACCAACATATTCACAACCACCGTCATCCGACGTGGCTGTCATATTGTAGTTCGAAGCTGCACTATCCATGCAACCCGGTCCGAAGCACCATTCGTCCGACGTTACTGAAGTGCCTGTGGCAAATCCACCGCTAACAACAGTAAGGCCGTTCCACTGAACGCTCCATGCGCCAGTAGAACCCATTCCATCACCGAATGCGTCTGTAACTTCGAGGGTGTAGCAGTCTTCAACGACACACGCTTCTTCGAAAATGTCTGTGCCGTTCGTGTAAGAACCGTAGAGTGAAGCAACTACCGTTCCTTCGTCATTGGTCAGGTTGTAGCCAGTCTCAGAAGACCAGTAATTGCTCGTTAAAGCGATGGAGAGCGCTTGGAATGCGCATGAGCCATCGTCTTCAGAGGCATCGGCATTGTAATTGCAAGCTGCCATGTCGGTACAGCCTGGAACCGCTACAGCACCCAGGACAACTGTTGTCGACTCTGATGCTCCGAAAGAGCCTCCTGAAGCCAACACAGTCCCATCCGCAGCGGTCAATGTGTAACTGCCTTCTCCATAAGCACAGCACATGCCGTCAGCATAAAAATCGTAGACAGTGAACGTGTAGATGCCGTCAACAAGACAAGCGGTCTCTGATGCAGTCGTTGTTCCGTATGCATAGTCACCACTGGCGACAACATTGCCCGCAGCATCAGCAATATCCCATGAAGTTTCATCGGAGTAGCCATCGAAAACAAGCTCGAGGGTCAACAAATTCTCGTCACAGTCCTGCGCGTAGGCAGTTGGAGCAGAGTAGAAGTAAAGTGCAAACATCGCGATGATGCTACAACACTTTGTAAACGTGTTAAACATTTGATTTGGTTTTGGTTAGAATTCTCAGACAATTTGGATGAGTCGAACGCTTTCAACTCGTGTGTGCGACACAACTTAATGTGCCATTTGAAACGTCAAAATTTCTCGTGCGAGCACGTAAAACTTCTCAGATTTGCGATAAATGTAGAGCAATGAATCATGAAATCCAATAAATCACAAAGGAATTTTAACGAATCTGTGTATTGCTCATCGTGCATTTCCATGCGCTGAGCGCAATTACAAGCAAGTTTGCCGAATGTCCTTTCTTCTCTGGAATCTCAACCTCATTGAAAATGAACAATTTAACCCCTCGCTGGTATTACCTGATTTTCAGCGCGAAAAAACACCCTCACCACATCTCAGCGTGCCAGCTCTCGGAGAATGGAATCACCACTTCTCCCCAGCAACTTCCTGGAGCTTGAAATACCACGTTGACCAGTTGGGTCGTGTCCGAAATGCGCTTGGACTTGCGCATCGCCCAAAAATTGGCATTGGAGGCTTGGCGCCACCCTCCATCCAAAAAATACAAGTTGTTTTGACGATCAAACCAGTCAAGCGGTTCATGCATTTTTTCCGTGCAGCCTCTAAGATAAGCCACGGACAAATCAATGGAACAGCCTGTTGCCATAGCTTCAGACTCATCCACGGCAATGAACAACAGGCGATTCCCAGACAATCTCCAGCTCGACTTTAGTTTTTTTCCATGGGCCTCCCAGGTGACCATAAATGCCTCAAGTCCATTCACAAAAAGCTCTACTTCTTCCGCCGTTAACGTTCGATTAGCGAGGTATACCCAAGTTCGGGAATCTCGAGGCATCCACATCCAATTGTTCGCACATCGATCCGCGCCATCCCACCAAACTGCATTAGTAATCTCCATGCAGCAAAGGTAATGGAGACCTGGCTCATCCCATGCACACGTCGAGCTATCGCACTGCTATGGATTAAAATCGCAGCAAGGCTCGGTTTTTTTCAAAATCCTAACGAAATTGCAAGCGCATGTCCGATTCATCCAATAGCTCCTCCGGCCTGATTTCCATCAGCCAGATTCGTCCGTATATAAAGCTTCTTCTAAAGAACTGGTGGCTCATCGCCATTCTTGCAGGAACGGGATACGCTTCCGCGCGACTCATTACGCACCGACAACTTTTTATATACAGTGCATCCACCGAAATCCTATTGGCCAAGGACAAGGAGTTGGATTATCAGAACAGATTGGGAGGATTAGTCAATCAGCAAGCATCGCGTTTCGGCGGCACCGACACCAAAGATCAGCAACGTATTTTACGATCCTTTGACCTGGTAGGGCGCGCGGTGGACAAAATGAACCTGAACATTGATTACTACCTCGTGGGGCGTCTCAAAACAAGCCATGTGGAAGGATTCAGTGATTTTCAGATCAGCGCTACGCCGGAACTATTCAACGGGAATTACCTGGGCCGTGAGATTGACTTGTTCGTGGAAGATGAAGCGCACTTTCGATTGAGCTATACCGCACGAAATGGAGAAGCAAAGGAAATCATCCATCCTTTCGGCGAGCCACTGGATGGTCCGGATTTGGCACTTACCATCAATTATACGAACCGGAGTGTACTCAACATTAACAACCCCTCAGGCCCTGCGGTAAACCTGGAGGCTCTGGAAAATGCCCGAAAGCAACATTATCGCTTCAAAGTGTTCAGCCGCGCCCAACGCATCAATCAAATGCGAGGAGCCCTTCGTGTAAACAATGTTGTGGGAACCAACATTCTCATATTGAGCTCGTCCAGCACACTCCCAGGGCGGCCCAAAACGTTCTTGAACATTCTCGGCGAAGAATTTGTGAATTACACCAAAGAAGCGCGGCTTCAGTCAAGTTTGAAAACGGAATCATTCATCAACATTCAATTGGATGAATTGGTCAGTATCATGGACAGCCTCGAGAGGATGGTCGATGGCTTTAAAGCGCAAAATGAAATCCTGGACCTGACTCGGGAACAAAGTGAGTTTTTCAATGCCCTTGTGACCCTGGAAACGCAGGAGCGTGAATTGCAATTCCGTCAGGAAGCCCTGACTTCTTTGAAAGCCTATTTATCGTCGGGGCTTGAAACGAATAGCCTGCCGCCAACTTCATACCTCATCGACGAGGACCCCTTGCTCATTGAGCAAGTTGGTGCCTTATACCAAATGCGGAGTGACCGAACACGTGCATTGCTTGACGTGACCGAAGACAGCTATCAAGTTCGCCGGCTGGACAGCGCAATAAGCAACGCGCGCTTCACTGTCAAGCGTTACATAGAAGATACGCGTGTAGCCATTTCTGACCAGCGGCGCAGTGTGCGTTCGCAAATTTCTAGCCTCGAGGACCGCCTGAGTGGAATCCCAGCCACGCAGCGAGACATCTTCAGCATGGAGCGGAAATTATTGGTCAATGAACAGATGTATGTGTACTTGCTAGAAGCACGAGCACAAAACGTCATTCAACGCGCAGGCATAGCACCGGAGGCTTCCATTATCGAAATTGCTCGAAGTGCGGGCATCATTGGCCCCAACAAACAACAGACCATCCGGAATTACACCCTGTACGGTGCACTGCTCGCTCTGGCGATTGCATTTGCACGGATGCTGTTGTTTGAGCGCATTGAATCGACGCAAGAACTCCGGGAAGCATCGGACATCCCAGTGGTCGTTGGATTGCCGCATTACCCTGGGATTGACGAGAATCCGCTGGCTATCCTCGCGGACTCCCGCGCGCAAATCACCGAAGCCTTTCGGAGCCTTCGAACCAACCTGCAATACCTGCTCGCAAAGGAAGGAGCCAACACCATCCTAATCAGTTCGTTGCATCCGGGCGAAGGAAAATCGTTTGTCTCTTCCAACTTAGCAACGGTCCTCGCCAAAACCGGAAAAAAGGTGGCACTGGTTGATTTCGACATGCACAAGCCGAAGATTCACAAGAACTTCAAATTATCGAATCAATTGGGCCTGAGCACCTACCTCATCGGCCGATGTTCTGCCGATGAAATGGGCCAAGCGGGACCGGTTGACACCTTGACCGTGATCACCGCAGGCCCCGTACCGCCCAATGCATCTGAATTGGTCATGAACGACCGAATGGACCCATTCCTGAAGAAATTACGGGAGGACTACGACTTCGTCATCTTGGACACGCCTCCCATGCTCCTCATCACGGATGCTCTGCTGCTAATGAGCAAAGTCGATACCGGTTTGTTAGTGGCCAACACAGAAAAGGCAACAAAACGTGGCATCAAGCACCTCGAAGAATTGCTCGGGCAAAATGATCTGAGCCACGCCTCGCTGGTCATGAACAACATCCGAGCGACCCGCTTTGGCCAGTATTACGCCAAGTATGCCTACAAATATGGCTACGGATATGGCTACGGATATGGCTACGGATATGGCTATGGATACGGCGGCTACGGCACAGGCACGTATGGGGACGAACCCGAAACAAAAGCCTGAGCCTCCGGCCTACGGCAACCTCCTTTCACTGCTTCATTCTTGAGCAGATGCAACAAAGGCAATGTTTGTAACGTCTTACAGATAAGATGCAAACGACGATTTGATTTGTAATTTTGCCATAGGCTCGTGAAAGAAGACATGCACATACGACTGAATAAGAGCAATTTGTGCTCGGTGGGCGCCTCCATGGTCCTGCTTGTGTTCAGCGTTTGCATGACAAAAACAGGTTGGTGCCAGTTGGAAACGACCATGCAGTGCGTGCAGGTGAACCAAGCCGGAAACGCCTCCGTTTCGTGGGACCAGGCGATGGACCCGACCGGAGAATTTGTGCAATACACCCTTCATTTGTTCGAGCCTTCGAGCGGACTGGTTTTGGACACCTACAACATTCCCAATCCCACCGACCCGGCGAACCCGTCATTTGTGAATACAATCTACGATGCGAACACCACTGAATTGTGTTACTTCATCGTGACGGAGGGCCCTGCCGGTACATTTGGCCCCTCTTCCGACACGCTCTGTAGCATTCACCTGACGGCAGACCCTTCCCTGACCCCAGGTACCGTGGATTTGAATTTCAACAGCCCTTCGATTGGAAGCGAAGTCCCCGCATTATTTCCGGAACCACTTTCCGTTGAATTGGAAGAAGCTGACGGGTCCTGGACTGAAATCGCCATTGTAGCGGACAACGGCGGCATGATGACAACGCCATACACCTTGGATGAATGCAGTGGGGATCTTGTGTTCAGGGTTCTGCAGCCCAACACGCTTGACTATTGCGACCAGCAATCCAATCAAGCGGGAAGCACATTGTCCGATGAATTCGATCCTGACCCGCCATTGATCACAGCTGTTCAAGTGGACTATGTCTTTCAAGAAGCCAATGTAGAATGGGAGGCCAGCACAGCAGAGGACTTGGCAGGTTATATCGTTTACATCTGCAACGGAGGGTTTCAAATGGCCATCGACACGTTGTTTGACCCTACCGCCACATCGTACTTGGACATGAATTCCAATGTGCAGGCATACATCGAATCGTACAATGTTGCAGCCTTTGACTCCTGCTTTGTAGGGGGCGAACCTGACCCCGGTGCCGCCAGTGCATTTTGCGCCAGTAGCATTTTCCTCAATGCAACGAGCGCGAACTGCTCGGACCAAGCAACGTTGACATGGACCGGCGGCTACAATCTACCGGGTGATTTTGCAGGTTATGAGATATGGATCAACGAAGAAAGTCCGACAGGAAGTGGCAATTGGTCGGGGCTTCAAATGGTTCAAACCCTGGACGGAAGCATTGGACAATGGGTCTTTGAAGAAGGAACCTTCGGCTCTACTTTCCAATTTCACGTTGCCGCCCAAACTACGGATGGCTCTTCCATTCTTTCCAACGTGCGCACCTTGGATTTCAGCTATCCCGGCGCGCCCGCATTTACGTCACTCCGCCGCGCAACCGTAAGCGATAGCGGCGCGGTCAACGTGGTCGTGGACTTGGATCCCAACTGCACAGATGTTCACGCTTACACCCTCCAACGCAAACGCACACAAGACCCGGCTTATTTCGACCTCGAGACGTTAGAAGGTGTGGCGGGCATGACCTTGCAATTCCAAGATGTAACGGCCGAGACGGATGCGATGAGTTACCAGTACCGCGTCCAAGTTTACAATGACTGCGGCGATTCAGTCGGCGCGTCCAATGCGGCGGCGACCGTCCACGTTGAAGGCATTTCGGATTATGAACTCCTCAAGAACACCCTGCACTGGACGGCGTATGCAGATTTCCCAGGAGCCACAGCTGGTTACCGCATTTATCGCCAGACCAACAGCGGAGGCAGCACAGAGGTATTGACCCAATTGCCATCGAGTGTCTTGACCTTTGAAGACGATGTGAGCAACATGCTCTTAAGCCCGGGAGATTTTTGTTACATCATCGAAGCCACAGACTCGAATGCTGGGCCAGACGGCGCCATCAATTATGCCCTCTCCAACAAACTCTGCCTAACACAAGAACCTGTGATTTGGGTGCCCAATGCCATGCTTGTCGGTGGATATAATGATGAATTTAAACCGGTAATCAGCTTTGCCGATTTTGCCAATTACCGATTGGACATCATCTATCGCTGGGGAGATTTGATGTTCAGCACGACTGAAGTGGGAAGCGGATGGGATGGCCAGTTGAATGGCGAACCCGCGCCTGAAGGAGCATACGGTTACTTCATCACCATCCAAGATGGGTCTGGACGAATCTTCGAAGAGCAAGGGATGATGACCTTGCTGATCAGCGACTGAATCCCGCACTTTGCAAAATCATGTGAATGCGCACAATCGGATCGCGCAAGTAATCGCGCTTTGATTACCTTTGCGCGAATCGTGATTCGCACGCGCCCCAGGGGGTGTTCGTGAATTGCGGCCTTACGATTCAACTGCCCGCCATGGCCACTGCACAAAAACCAAAAATCGTCGGAGAAGGATTGACCTACGACGACGTCCTCTTGATTCCAGCTTATTCTGAAGTTCTGCCACGTGATGTGCAGTTAGAAAGCCCTTTCTCACGCAACATCATGCTGAAGACCCCCGTCATTTCTGCGGCAATGGATACCGTTACGGGAAGTGCCATGGCCATTGCGATGGCTCGCCAAGGCGGGATTGGTGTCATTCACAAGAACATGACCATCCAAGAGCTGTCTCTTATACACATCTCCGAGCCCACGAGACCAGAGAGGATC
>CAXDQP010000008.1:0-19353 GCA_963991335.1 uncultured Flavobacteriales bacterium | reverse complement strand
TTTCGACCACGAGCGCAAACCGCTTTATTCTTGCCTTGATAACGACCACAAGATTAGCAAGCCTATGCACAAAACTATGCGACGTTTCATTGACGTTGAATCATTGATCGAATTGATCGAACTGGGTCCCAAATGCACACAGCCTTATCATTTCTGCCGATTTGACTCCTACTTTTCGAGTGACGGAATCATCTTCTCTGAACTCACTTTCATGCCACAATCGGCAAATTGGATTCGGCATGCACCCGAAGGAAAAGCAGCCCTAGAACGGTTCCCTGAATTCTTCCGATAAGATAAAATTAGGCCTCTGGAAAAATGCGTCCATTGCCCAGCCCGCAGATGCTATAAACCCAAAACCATTCATTATCTTGACATCATTATGGAGCGACAGAAAGCTGGGGTAATTTTTTGCGCTGGAGGAAAGACCAGATACATCGACGAGGCGCGGTTTGCTGCGCGCAGTGTCAAAAATCACATGCCAGATTTACCGATTGCCTTGTTCACCGATCAATCGGTCAAGAAAGGTCGTGAGTTTGATTTGGTCTTCGAGTCCCACGATTACGATCATCCCCAAAAACTTAAAATGCATGGAATGTTGCACTCACCCTTCGAGCGCACGTTGTACATCGACAGTGATACCCTGACACAGGGTGATTTCACCGAACTGTTTGGTTTTCTTGACTTTTATGACATCGGAATCACGCACCGGGTAAAATGCAAGTGGCCTCCCAATTCCACACCCGTTTTCATTGACTATGTCGATTCTGATTGTATCCAAGGTGGCTTTCTGCTTTTCAAAAAATCGGAAGCTGCTCGGGCTTTTATTCAAGATTGGGCAGATGAGTTCTTTCAAACACCGGGGCATTTGATACAACCAGGGACAGAATACGGGGACCAAGTGGTGATGAATCGAGTGTACAAAAGGCGCTCAGAGACCTCCAATATTCAGGTTTTACTTCCCCCGAATAAGAACTACAACGCCCGCCCGTGGATGTGGGACCAGCTCAAAAAAGGTGGGATTTGGTCACAGACGAAAATCCTGCACGCACACGGTTTAAACAGCCCGCCCCACCTCAAAGTCATGAAGAAAATTAAGCACCGCTTAACGCAAGAAATTCAACGATGAAGACAGCATTGAAAAAGGTATTGGTCACTGGAGCTGCTGGATTCATTGGCTCACGAATTTGTGAATTGCTTGCTGGTACTGACACGGCGGTGGTCGCCATTGATAATTTCGACCCGTACTATGACGTATCGCTGAAGCGGTATCGCTGGGATAAGCTGCAGCCATTGGATCACGTGCAATGCCACGAATTGGACATCACAGATGTGCCTGCGCTGGAGGCCCTTTTCGAAGCACATTCGTTCGCTGCCGTTGTCAACATGGCAGCGATGGCTGGCGTGCGGTTCAGCATCGAAAATCCAGCCAAGTATTTCAGGGTCAACACCCAAGGCTTCGTCGGTCTTTTGGAGACCATGAAGAAACACGGCGTGACACAGGTCGTGCAAGCGAGCACTTCCTCTTTGTACGCCGGGCTTCCTATGCCTTTCCTAGAAACCCTGGATGTACGGACCCCCATCTCACCTTACGCCGCTTCCAAGCTCGGCGCGGAGGCTTTGGGCTACACATATAGCCATTTGCATGGGTTTGACGTTACCGTATTGCGGTATTTCACCGTGTATGGCCCTGCTGGCCGTCCCGACATGGCACCGTTTCGCTTTGCTGAATGGTGCCTACGAGAAGAAGAGATCCAGCTCTTTGGGGACGGCAAACAATCTCGTGATTTTACACACGTCGATGATATCGCGCTCGGCACCATTGCCGCGCTTCAAAAGCGCCTTCCCGGATTTGAAATCATCAATCTAGGTGGAGGCGGTGAACGCACGACCCTCCTTGAGATGATTGAGATGATTGGAGAATTCGCGGGGAAAGAGCCGATCATCAAATTCCTTCCCGTTGCGCAAGGCGATATGTCACACACTCATGCTTCGATTGAGAAAGCGAGAGAACAATTAAACTGGGAGCCTCTTACAACCCTCCAGTCAGGATTGTCTGCAACAGTTACTCGGCATCGAGTGGCACGAGAATTATTTGCAGATTGCAAAATATGTGATACTGAATTCGAATGAATAAACTTTTCGATCTCTTCAAAATAGCATCAGCTATCGTCACAAATCAGTTCCCAAAACTCACGAACAATAAACGACGAAAGTTGAAAATCCTCTTTCTCGTGCGCCGTTACCACACCAACATGATTCCTATGGTGGAAAGCCTTCAAAAGGCAGGGCATCAGGTCGCCGTTATTGTCAGAAAGAGGGAGGTCATTGAAGATTACGATGTGCTTCGTCCCATTGAAATTCAGCATCCTTTCAATCTCGAAAAATGTTTCTCGGAGCTTCCTTTTCTACAACCTGATCTTGTATTGATACGGGACACCACGGTTCACATGCTTGAGATTGCATCGCATGCCAAAAACAAGGGGTCGAAACTAATTCATTACGACCAAAAACCGCTTCGTCGTTTGCGGGGATGGAGGCACTTCCTGTCAGACTTAAAAAGGTTGAGGACGAAGCAAATTAAGGGCATCCCTCTGGAACAAATCACTCCCGTTGATCACTGGGACAGTATCTCCAAAAGGCTTCCAATAAAACTAATGACCCGGCATTTTACTTTTCCATACGAAGCAAAAACGATAGGTAAATATGACAACGCAGACTCGAGCACCAATAAAGGGATTCAAGTAGTAATGGTTGGGAAAATGGCCCAACCACGAAAAAGGCATTTTTGGCTGATTCGTGCTCTGAAATCTGCTAATACTTCCTCCTGCTCACTTATCATTTGTGGTGCAGGAAATGACATAAAAACGAGTGATGACGGAACTCGGTCCCAACACTACTATGATGAGCTAATTGCTGCAGCAAAGGCTTCAGAAAATTCAGCTGATAATTGCCTGATAAGATTAAGGCAAAATTTGGGCATACACGAAGTGAAGGCTGTCTATGAAAATTCGGATATTTTTGTTTTGCCTTCAACCAATGAAGAATTTGGAATATCCGTGCTCGAGGCAATGGGCGGAGGGTGCGCCGTCATAGCCACAAATACTGTCGGCGCTTCCCACCACATCATGCATGGCCGCGATGGATTGATTTTCAAAGAAAACGACTATCCCGAATTTGAGCGACAGGTTCATCAATTGTTAGAGGATGCTACATTGCGTCGTTCGCTCCAAAAGGAGGCCAAGAAAACGATTCAAAACAACCACAATTACACGCAGTTTGCTCGATTCGTAGAAAATTTACTCGAATAACCAATGAAAAGCATGAGGCATTTTTTAAGATTATCGAAACGGTCATTTGAACTCAAAAAAGAATTAAAAAAAGGACCAGATTGTCTTTTCTTTTGGATACCAAAAAACGCAGGAACTTCGACATATCAAGCTCTTAACCAGTCTATCGGAATGATTATACTCAAGCGAAAGCCCGATGTTCTCGCTTTTCCGAATGTTGGACCCGTCACATTTGGGCATTATCATACTTTATCCCTCCTTAAAATGGGTGTTATTTCGAACAGCTACTTTGAAAATGCCTTCAAATTTGCCATTACACGAGACCCTTATCGCCGAGTACTAAGCTTGTATCATTATCTCACGTGGGGCAAAGCTGCCCCAAAATACTCCTTTGATCATTTTCTTGATGATGTGATTACAAATGCGCCACCAGTTGGATGCTATAACGTCCTGGGTCTGTCACAAGCAAATCCTCAAATGGATTGGATTTCTGATGGAAAGGGTGGGGTGCTAACGGACCAATTGATGAAAATTGAAAACGTACAGTCAGAGTTAGAGCGGAGGTTTCAAAAACCATTTTTTTTACCAAAATCCAATTCTTTTTCTGAACGGAAAGAGCATATAGTTGAGAATTTCTCGTTCAAGGAGTTAATCATGTCAAATGAAAGGCTAGATAAAATTGAAAGCTTTTACCATCGTGATTTTGAGCTCCTAGGCTATGACAAAATCAAGCGCAGCTAGCCATGGCACCCAGCAGCAACATTCTCTTCGTCATTCCCAGCCTCGAAATTGGGGGAGCCCAAGCAAACATGCTGCGCCTTGCCAACCAACTGCATATTACCGGAATTACTGTGACTGTGGTTGATTTAAAACCACACCACAGAGATGAATCCTTCACGGATCACCTACTCCATCCCAAAATCCCCATCTTCTCACCACCCTTTTTTAAATCCAATAATCGGTTGAAGGCAAGGGCGGTCAATCGACGTTCGTTAAGGAACCGCATCATCTTGAAACTACTGCCAGAGACTTGGTGGCTACGGAGGATGGTAAACAAGCATGCTATTGACCTCATCAATTCGCACATGTACTTGGCTGATTCATACTTGAGTCAGCAAAACTGGAAGTCACGGCCACCAATTGTAAGTAAACAATGTGGATGTTACAACCTCATCCAATCTGAAAAATCCTCGGCCAGCGCCCAGCAAAAGTGGGCCACTGAAGTTCAACGAATCTTTCAACACATTTCAGGCGTAATTACACTCACCAAAAAGCATGAATCGTTTTTGGATGAGCATGCACTCAAGCAACCAAGAGCAGCAATTTACAACGGCATGCCGTTGCCAAAATTGGGCCAAGCAAAACGAAGTCAACAAGCAAAAGGACATTTGAAGTTGGTGCTTTGCGCAAGGGATGAGGCCTCGAAAGGTTGGGAGATTGCTCTTCTTGCAGTGCACCGTTTACTCAATCAAGGAGAAAAAATAAGCTTTGACCTCATTGGCTCTGGTCCCTACATCGATTCATTAAAGGGAAAATACGAAGTTCCAAACATCCGTTTTCTGGGTAAGCACAAATCGCCCACCTCAATTCTTACGGAATACGACGTTGGGTTGCTTCCTACTTCCTTCTCAGCGGAAAGCCTCCCGAATACTGTTGTCGAATACCAGGCGTGTGGCTTAGCAACCATTTCAACGCATGTAGGTGAAATCCCTCAACTTGTGTTCGGTAATCACAACCAAATCGCAGGTCAATTGGTTCCGATGGCGCAGCAATCCGAAATGGTTGAATCCCTTGTCGAAGCGATCAGCGTCTACCTTAAAGCTCCTGCTACGTTGAAAATTCATCAGGAAAATGCAGTGCATTTGCGGCACCGATTTGATGTTGAGACAACAGCGAAGCAGTATTTAGATTTCTTCAATTATACCATCAGGAAGGGTCCTATGCCATGACCAAACTCGCTGCCATAATCGAAGTCTGCGCTGATATGGAAAACTGCTCCAAAGACTGATTCGTCAATGCGGAAGTGCGAGGTGAAGCATATCTTATTTGGTGGTCCTCACTTACATGTCTGTCGCATTTCGCTATGGACTTCATATCTTTATTTTGTGATTGGCAATTAAACATTGTGAATTCGCACTTGAGCCACTTTTATGCTAAGGGCAAAACACTCAACTCACACAAAACTCAGCCGTAGTTCAGAAAAATCATTCAGAATGACATCCCTATCAAAAGCAATAGGACTTTCAAAAATAGCCTTCTCCATTTTCTTGAATTCAATTCCTTCAAAGCGTTCAGTGAAACAGGGGCAACCATTGAAAATTGCTTTCTTAGTGCCACTTTACCACACCAATATGCTCGCGATGATTGAAAGCCTGACAAGCGCAAATCATCAGGTCATCGTGATCGTTGCCAGAACAGAGAATGTGGAGAATTATAGCTTTTTGACACCAATAACCATCAAACAAATCGAAAATGACCCCGACATCATCAACGCTCTTCCGTTTAACGTTCCAGATTTAATCCTCGTTCGAGAGTATGCACCAAGCATGATCAAAATTGCAGAAAAACTCTTGGGCCCAGAGACGAAGATTTACAATTACAACCAAAAACCCCTCAGGAGAAATAAAGGCTTGAAGTTCCTGATCAAAGACCTTAAAAGACTTCGAACGCACCAAATCAAAGGAATTCCATTGCGGGGATTCTCCCCAGTAGACCATCACCACAGCATCAAAAGTCGGTGGCCAAAAAAGCTCCTCACCCAGGACTTTAATTTCCCGGTGTTCCAGTATGAAACCACGCCAGTACAAACAACACGCCATCAGGAGCGCATTCAAATCCTGATGGTCGGCAAATTAGCCCAACCGAGAAAAAGACACTTTTGGCTAATTGATGCCTTAAAGTCCTCCGGTGTGGCATGCGATTTGCACATTTGCGGTTCCGGACTTGATATGGAGTTTGACGATGGTACTAGAGACAAAGACTACTATTATGAGTTGAAGAAATGCGCAGAAGAGAGCGCCAAATCAAGCAACCTGGTAATAACCCTATTTGAAGATGTCAATTTTTTCGAATTGAGTGAATTTTACTCGAAGGCGGAAATTTTTGTCTTACCCTCGATCCAGGAAGAATTCGGAATTTCTGTTCTTGAAGCGATGGCACATTCCTGTGCAGTCATTGTTTCAGACGAATGCGGCTCTGCGCGTCATATTACCGATGGAGTCGATGGCTTGGTATTTCCATCAGCTGACTACATTGCTTTCGAAAAAAAAGTTCATCGTTTGCTTCAGGATAGCGCACTCAGAATTGCGATACAAAATCAAGCAAAACGTACCATTACCACAAATCATAATTATTCTCAGTTCGCTGAATTCATCGAGTCACTCGCGAATGAGTAAACTCTTCAGAAAAACATGCTCTATTCCATGAACTGTATGTTATCATCAATTCATTGCAAATACAGTAACACAGGCTAATTCAAACTCACTTCGAATGCAAAACTTAAAAATCGTTTACCTCAACATTGGCTCCAGCTTTGATCAACTCAGGATGTCATCAAGAAGCGCAAGACAGTGGAATCCATCTGCGGAAATTGTGGTGTATTCTAATTCGACGGAGGCTGAACTTGTTTCTAATAAAATTGAGTTTGACCATCATCAATATTGGAAATATATCCAGGAAGACGCCCGTGTCGCAATTGGCAGCAAAGATTTTGCTGAGTTAATGGCCCAAAAATCAGCGGTCATAATTGATTCGCTTCAAACTTATAATTCACCAACACTGTATGTAGACACGGATGTCATTTTCAATAATTCGGTCTCCGATTCTTTAGCGAAGTGTCTCGAAATTAAGCCGCTTTGGATCAGTTCTGATAGCGATTGGGGATTCGATGGGGTTCCTAGTGTAGGCGTCTGTATGGGTATTCTGGCCGTCAAGCCAGATCCTGTTGTTTTGTCATTCCTCCAAAAATGGCATTTGAGTCATCTTAATCACATTCAATCGCAAAACTATATTCACGATCAAGATGCGTTTAATCTGCTATACCAATCTGAACAAGAACTGTATGCTCTGACAGGTATTTTCCCTGTGACGTTTGCAATGCCCGGTTGGATGTACCCCTCGATTTCGCATTTCCATAGATTCAAGAATGGAGTTTTAACCCCGCCCATGTTCCATTGCAGCTATGTAGCTCATGACGAAGAGAAGATAGCCCGAATGCATCGCTTGTTGGAAAACCAATCAGCCAAAAAGACCTGGTCGAATTTTCTCAAGAATATCATTCATCTCATCGCAACCATTAGCAAAGAACACCGTCCGAGCTGGAGATCTCTATTTAAAAAGAGCTCGCAATGAACGAAAAGGTCAAAAGCACCCTGCTCTAAACCGATTACGCTCGTGGCTTACCCATACCAAAAATCGAGACTCTCGGATAATTATGAGCGCACCAGCAGCTAATAGGAGAATGCCTACTCCATCAAAAGGAACTAACCAATTAACTTTTAAATGCGCCCTTGCTGATGTAAATTCAAGGTGCAGAATGGTACTCCGTGAACGTTCGAATTCAGTAAACCATGATTCATTTTAAGACTCTTCTCTTAAAAGCATATCGCCGAGCAACACATCCGTTTCGTCGGGCACCTGATATTTTCATTCTTGGCTTCCAGAAATGCGGAACAACTTCGCTCTATCGATACCTTGAAAATTCAGGGGTTGTCCCAAAAGGAATCCACAAAGAGAATAATGTTCTAGCCCATAACCCAAGGGGTCTGCTTGCCTTTATGAGCTTCTACCCTGTTTCATGGAAGGTTGGGCGAAACCAAAAAATTGTATGCGGTAGCCACCTCATGGGGTCATCGCCTCATGCGCTCGATGTCATGACACGCTATTTCCCAAATGCTCAAGTGTTGTTCATACTGCGAAATCCGGCAGACCGAGCGATTTCCAGGTACTTAGACAACCAGCGTAAACCCGTCAAAGAAGACAATGACGACCATAAATTTAAGCGCACAATGCTGGAGCAGATTGAATATGAAATGACGCGCGTTTTGACGGATCATGATCTATCCGTTTCGGAACTGTATGACCTGGACACCAAAGAGACGAAATTCGGTGGGCTACTCGCGAAGGGGCACTATCATGTGTTCATTAAACAGTTTGTCACTTTCAATCCTAAGGTTATTTTCTTAGAAGAGCTATCAAATGATTTTAAATCTCAGTTTTCAGACGTTATGAACCACCTCGAGATTGACTCGTTCGAAATGCCAAAATCTGAAATTTTCAATTCTTCAAAAAATGAGTCATTGCACTTAACGGAAAGAGGCTTGCTAAAAGAATATTACAGCGTTTCAAACAAGAAGTTAGAGGAACTGCTCGGCAAAAAACTGCCTTCAAGCTGGTATTGACGACTGCTCATCCCTTCGCATTATATAACAATACTGAATGTCGAGATCACCTAAACCACACGTCTCAGTCATCATGCCCGCCTACAACGCCAATGCTTTCATCCGCGAGGCGGTGGATTCCATCTTGGCGCAGACGTTTGGGGACTTCGAACTCATCATCCTCAACGATGGCTCCACAGATGACACACGAGCCATCGTGGAAAGCTATGACGACGAGCGGATTCGCTTGGTCAACAAGTCCAACTCTGGCGTTGCATCCACGCTCAATGAAGGCTTGAGATTAGCCAAAGGAGAATTTGTCTGGAGACATGATGCCGATGACATTTCTCTTCCACAAAAACTGGAACGTCAAATCCAATTCATGGAGGAGCATCCCGAATTTGATTTGTGCGCCACCCAAATTGCCTTCATGACGGAGCGTGGCAAAGTGGCCTGGGACAAGCGGCAACCGAAAACAGCCTGGTTTCAAGAGCAACCGTTTCGCGAAGTATTTTTTGAAGATTTCAGCCCGTATTCACCAATTACGCATGGAACGACGCTCTTCCGGAAAATTTTACTTCAAAAAACACCTGAATACCGTGAGGCGTTCATCACCAGCGAAGACATCGACATGTGGCTAAGATTCCTCGAACATGCGCGCCTTGCTGTCCTCAGCGATTGCATCTCACTCCATCGCCTCTCTGGCAGCTCCGCAACCGCTGTTCACGGATGGAAAAACCATTTCTACCGCGAGTTGGCAAAAGAATTTTACCTCATCCGTCAGAAGGGCGAGAATGACGAATTGGAGAAGACCGGCAAAATCACTGAACCCCTTGCGCCGGACCCACAGCCGCTGGCACTATCATCGCCAGCGGTGGGCAAAAACTTTCGGGGCGACCTGTTGGGGTTTCATTATTCGGTGCACGTGAATGCTCGAGATTGGAGAGAAATATTCACGATCATCAGGATGGCATTGCGCGAAGGATGGCTGCTGCAGCGGACCTACAGGAGTATTATTTTTGGGTTGCTGCCGGAGAGCTTTATTCAACGTGGGGTTGAACTAAAAAAGATACTAAGGCGATCATAAAATGAAAGTCTCCATCGTAACTCCATTCTTTAATTCCAGCGCCCATCTCAATCAATTGGCGGACAGCATCATAAACCAAACCCACACCAATTGGGAATGGATTTTAGTGGATGACGGCAGCGCGAATGAGGAATGGCTGAAAGTTCAGTCCGTTGCGTCATCTGACCTCCGCATTTCCGCGATGAGCAGAGCCTCTGGAAAACCAAAAGGAGCATGTGCTTGTCGCAATACAGGCCTCGATCAAAGCTCAGGAGACTACCTCTTGTTTCTTGACTCAGACGATTATCTCAGTCCCAATTGCCTCGAAAAGAGATTGAACGCCGTCCACAACGCTGCACTCAATCCCAATGAACTGTTTTACTTTCAAACCCTAGCATTTACAGAGGATGACCCCAAAATGATTTTGTGGGATGATGTGAAACAACCCATGGAATGGTTGGAATCTATATGGAGTCTGAAGCCTCCTTGTCAATCATCCGGTCCCTTATGGCCCGCCGAAACCATAAAAAGCATTGGCGGCTGGAACGAAGAGATGACCGTATGGCAAGATGTGGAAATACATACCCGAGCCCACCTAGAAGGAATTCGCTTTGTAGATGCGAAACCGAGTAACCCTGATTTCTACTACCGCATTTCATCGGACAGTCTAAGTCATCAAAATTTTCATTCACTTCACAAGATAAAAAGTCGCTTTGCATTTGTTTGTGAATGCCTAAAATCCGTAAAACCATTGACAGAAGGGCAAAGCCGAGCCTTGACCGTTCTCACATTCTCTGTTCTCAAGACCTTAATCGCACAAAAAGACTGGAAGGCTTCGCATCAACTAGCCAACTTGTCCATGGTTCGCCTCGGTGGCGACATTAAAAGACGGATGCAGCATTTGATTCGATTCCTTCGGTTCAAAATGCGGCTATTGCCTTTCGCGAATGCTTATCATTCTCAAATCATCAAGAATCTCGGCATTTCTTCCAATCGAAAAATCCTTTTCAGACCTTTTCTCGCTCAATGGCCTTCCGTCACCATCGTCATCCCCACCTTCAATGCAATGGATTGGTTTCGAGGTTCCTATGCGGAACTTTTGAAGCAAGACTATGCGGGAGAATGGGACGTTCTCGTCATCGATTCCGGTTCCACGGACGGGACCATCGAATTCCTAAAAAATCAACCCCGCACTTCGGTCCACAGCATTCCCTCTGAAGAATTTGGCCATGGCAAAACCCGAAATCTGGCAGCATCAATGGCCAAAGGCGACCTTGTTTTGATGACAGTACAAGATGCACAGCCGCGCAGCATCGATTGGATCACTCGCATGGTTCATGCGCTGGAAAGCAACGAACTTGATGGCGTTTGTGGTAAACAAGCCGTGCCCAGTGAAGAGGATAAAAACCCGCTTCAGTGGTACCGACCGATCAGCGAACCAAACGAGGAGGAAGTTTTCGACGCAGCGGCCATTCAAGAAGCGTCACCCGAAGAAACAATGAAAGCGTGCAGCTGGGATAACGTCAATGTACTTTATCGGAAATCCAGCCTCTTGGCTCGTCCGTTTCGCGATGTCCGATTTGGAGAGGACATGTTCTGGGCATTGGATACGCTCACAGCAAACGGCAAAATTGGCTATACGCATCAATCCAAAGTCTGGCATTACCACCATCAACGTCCAGGGTTCACCCGAAAGCGGGTTTTTTACACCCATTATTGGCGCTACCAAGCCTTTGGATGCTTGCCCGAACTTCGGCCGATGTGGGGGACTTCCCATACAATGCGAGCCCTCAAAACCTTGATTTGGCATGCGCGCATCTTCAATCCGGTTGTGCTCATCAAATGGCTCAGTTACAACCAACAAATCGGAACAGAATCCACAGAAATCACTGAAGAATTTCTGAAGGCGGTCCAAAGCGGTGATGCTGCATTAAATACCTTGTATGCATCCTTCGGAACACAATCACCCATGGCAACTCCAAAGCAATCCACATGAATATCCCTACCATCTCGGTCTTGATGACCACGTACAACCGCGAGAACTACGTGGGATCTGCGATTGAATCGGTGCTCAACTCGTCGTTCAAGGATTTTGAATTGGTGATCGTGGA
This sequence comes from uncultured Flavobacteriales bacterium, assembly GCA_963991335.1. Classification (GTDB taxonomy): domain Bacteria; phylum Bacteroidota; class Bacteroidia; order Flavobacteriales_D; family Sanyastnellaceae; genus UA16. Next base: position 7,511 of record CAXDQP010000008.1, on the reverse strand, counting down.
CGACCGATCCACGGACAAAACTGTGGACATTGTTCGCGAATGGCAAGTAAAGGATGACCGCATCAAGCTGTTCATCAACGAACAAAACCTCGGAGATTACCCCAATCGCAATCAAGCCGCAGCCCATGCCACCGGCAAGTATTTGAAGTACGTGGATGCCGACGATCTGATCTATCCATGGGGATTGCAAATTTTATGGGAATGCATGGAGCGCTTTCCAGAGGCTGACTGGGGCCTGTGCTCGCTCGCCCAAGACATAGCAAGGCCATTCCCCTTCGTGCTGGACGCCCGAGAAGCCTATCGGTACCACTACCTCGGTCCAGGATTGTTTCACAAAGCTCCGCTTTCTTCGATCATCAAAAAGGAACTGTTTGACGCGGTGGGCGGGTTTGAGCCCGGACGAATGGTTGGGGATTTTGAGATGTGGCATCGGCTTGTACTTCAAAGCCCCGTTCTACTGATGCCCCATGGCATGGTCTGGTACCGAGAACATGATGATCAGGAATCCAACTTAAGGGGTGGATTTGAGGAGGTTTACCGGAGAGTCAGCTTGAAGCATTTGCATTCCGAATCGAATCCATTGACGGCTTCGGAACTTCGTCAAATTGCCCGGAACAGGCGCACAATGCATCTGAAATTCACCGCGGTCAATCTCGCCAAAGGAAGAGTCAAATTGGCTTTACATTCATACCGAATGGCCCGGAGAACGAAAGAAATAGCAAAGCCATGAAACTCATCCTGTCTTCCATCACGCAAGCTTGCAAACGGATGATCCGACGGCTCTACTGGCTTTTCCGCCTAATGCAGTCTGACATCACCCATCCCTTGAATGTGCATCATCCTGTGATTTGCGAGGGGAGCGGCAACAGAATCATCGGGCCGCATGCTCAGATTCAAAAAGGTGCAGAAGTTTCAGTTGGCAAAAATGGAAGCCTCAATATTGGAGCGCACCTTCGACTGGGTAAAAGTGCGATTTTTAGACTGGGAAATGGCGCCAAACTTTCAATTGGTAGCGATTTTAAAATGGGATACGGGTCCAGAATATTCGTTGCAACGGACTGGACAATCGGCGATGAAGTTCAAATCGCAACGCACTGTGCCATTTTCTCCCGGGAAGGAGGCGTTGCCGGCAACGTCCAAATAGGGAACGGTACACACATTGGCGATCACAGCATCATCGACTGCGCAGCCAATGTCACCATCGGTCAAGAAGTCGCCATTGGCCCCAACTGCGTCTTTTACTCGCACGACCACGATTACACTTCTGAATCAATTGCAGCATGGAAAGGAGTGTTGATTTGTAAAGACGTCGTCGTTGAGGACGGTGCGTGGGTCGGGTCGGGAGTCACTGTCCTGCCGGGCGTAACGATAGGCAAACGATCCGTCATTGCAGCAGGTGCCGTAGTCACCAAAGACGTCCCCGCTCACACGATCTGGGGAGGCATCCCCGCCAAGCAAATAGGAGAAACAGGCAAGGCATAATCTTCTTCGGACAAGACCATCGATGAAAGCTTCCATCCTCATACCCGCCTACAATGCTGCTGAATTCATTGGTGAGACCTTGGCGAGTTGTGTTCGACAAGGATTGAATTGCATTGAGGAAATCATCATCGTCAACGACCACAGCGAAGATGACACTCGGGGAGTGGTGGAGCGATTTCAGGCCGGACACACTGAATTCCAAATCATCCTTGAGGACAATCCAACCAAAGGCGCCTGTGCTGCCAGAAATCATGCTCTAATACTCGCCAAAGGTGATGCCATCCAATGGCTCGACGCCGATGACCTCATCGGTGAAGGCAAGTTGAAAGCGCAGCTCGAACTCCTCGAGCAAAACCCTCAACACCTCATCGCCAGCAAATGGCGCAGGTTTGCCGGCGACTTAACCAACCTTTGGCCTGAAGAGCAAGGAGCGTGGGCCAATGTTTCCGACATCTGCTCACCCAAGGACTGGCTGCTCGCCGAGCGCATGATGATTCCCGCAGGGTGGCTCGGATTACGCCAATTATTTGAAAACCTACAGCCGTGGGCCGAGTCGCTGCTCATCAACCAAGACGGAGAGTATTTCACGCGTGCCATTGTGGCCAGCAAAGGGGTGATATTCGAGCCACAAAGCCGAGTTTATTATCGGTCGGAATTGCATGGTTCGGTGTCGCAGTTCAAGCCGCACAAAGCCCCTTCTCTATTCGCGTCGATCGAAAGCTTTGAACAAGCCACCATTCAATTGGGCGATGATACCGCCCTCAAAACGCTGATCTCGAACCAGTACATGGGTTTCATTTATCGGGTGTATCCACTGGTTCCGGAATTGCGCAAAAAAGCCCGAGTAAAAATCGAGCATTACGGAAAGCCAACACGAAGAAATGATGTAGCTGAGAGCAAGCTGGCTCGTCTGATTTGCGTGATTTTCGGTTGGAAGTTCCTGGTACAATTAAGACTTCTCAGAAATCCGCAACAACCGTGAGTAAAGAACGCATATTGATTGTGACTCCCAAGTCACCAAGCACGAATCCAAGGATGCGGAAGGCCGCGGATGCTCTGGCGAAAAGCGGGTACGAGGTTATGGTACTCTGGGCATATGGCACCGCATGGGCAGCTCAAAACGATCAATCTATCTGTGAAAACGCACAATGGCAATCGCTCCAAATCGGAGGCAACCCAGATTCGGACAGAAGAGCTTACTTTTTTTCTCGTTTGTTCCGCAAATTGTTCGAACTGATTGGCAACAACGAGCGAGCACAATGCAGAAGTTACAATGAATTCATCCGTCAAGGACTTGCTTGGAAACCCGATTTGGTCATCGGCCACAACCCCGGAGCATTGGGGGCCGTGGTTCGAATTGGCCTACGACTGCAAGTTCCTGTTTTGTTTGATGCCGAGGACTACCATCGTGGAGAATCCTACGTCGTGAGAGCCGGAATTGAAGACCGAATGATTGCTTTGGAAGATCGGTATGTTCCTCATTTGTCGGCGATGACCGCCGCAAGCCCCTTAATTGCACAAGCGTATACCGAGCTTTATCCAAATCAGAAAATCACAACAATCAATAATGCATTCCCTGCTGCCCTCCAGCCAACTGCGCCCGAAAGCATGACTGGACCGCTCAGAATTGTTTGGTTTTCCCAAGTCGTAGGAATCGATCGTGGTTTACAAGATTTCATGAAAGGCATGGCAAGCGCCTCCGATATCCCCGTGCACTTGAATCTTGTAGGACTGTGTTCCAATGAAAACAGGGAGGTGCTTGAAGCATGCATTGAGCATCCTATCCATCAACTTTCCTTTCACGAACCTATGCCAGAGCCAGCGCTCTTCGAATTCCTTGGTCAGCACGAAATTGGATTGGCTTTGGAATTCCCAACACCAAAAAACAGAGACATTTGTCGGACCAACAAACTCTATACCTATCCGCTTGCCGGTTGTTTCATGCTCGCATCCAAAACAACCTCTCAGGCACATTTTATCGAGGAGTATCCCGCTACCGGCGAAATAATTGATTTGACTTCAGTCAACTCAGTCTCGCAGGCGCTGCATAATCATTATCAGAATCGAATTGATTTATTGGCTCGAAGACAAGCAGCATGGGCACTTGGCGAATCCAAGCTGAATTGGGAAGTAGAATCAGCGAATCTCATTGGTGTCGCAAAAAATCTGTTGCAGCAATGAAGCGCATGCTCATCATCCACCCACACTGGCCACCATCCAATACCGTTGGGGTGCATCGCGTGCGTTTAATTGCCAATGAACTCTATAAAAATGATTGGCATGCTACAGTATTGACCATTGACGAAAAGGATTATGAAGAGGACTTGTCCTACGAGACCCTGAAGCTCGTCGATCCTGAAGTAGCGGTCATTAAAGTTAGAGCAAGTCCTGTGCGCCGTATTCTTGGCAAGCGATTAATCGGTGACATCGGCTTAAGAGGCTTCCGAGCACTTCGGTCCAGAGCAAAATCTATTCTTTCGAAAACTTCCTATGACTTCATCTGGTTTTCCTTGCCCTCCTGGTATACCCCATTGATGGGATATGGGTTAGCTAGAAAATTCAACGTGCCTTTTGGAATTGACTACAGAGATCCCTGGGTATATGGTTTAGCTGACCACCAGAGGGGAATCAACCGAGCCACATTTACAGTAATGATAGCGCGTATGCTCGAGCCAATAGCTCTGCGGAATGCTTCCCTCGTTTCGGGCGTTTCTGATGGTTACTTGAAAGGACTGACCACACGAAATCCGAAATTAGACACGTCGGCTCTTCTCACCTTTCAAATGGGCTTTCGCAAAAGCGATCATTTCATCGAAGTTCCCAATTTCCAGCCGCCGTTTCAAAGAGGAAAACGCACGTACGTTTATGCCGGTGCTTATTCGCCAAATTGGGCACCCCTTTTCGCCCTTTGGCTGCAGGCGTTGGCTCAATTGAACAACAATTCATCGCTTCCAAACATTGAATTCTTGTTCATTGGAACCGGAAACCCAGAGCTTCCAGGCATCCAAGAACAAGCAGATCAATTGGGCTTGAACCAACTCGTCCGCGAAATCCCCGATCGAATACCTTACCTCGAAGTCCAACAAATCCTCAGAGAATCCGATGGAGCCATGGTCATTGGTTCCATTGAGCCACACTATTCCGCCTCAAAATTGTTTCAGTGCTTGATCACGGCACCACGCGTATTTGGCTTTTTCCACCGAGACAGTGAAGGAAGTGACATCTTAAATCAATGCCAAGCAACTGACTTCTTTGTTCCCTACCACGCAGACTTGGCGGAAGGAGAATTGATGGCTGCGCTTTCAACCAAAATCGCTTCGTTTGTCGACCCCTCTCACCTTTGGAACGCCAACCTCAAGCCTCTGGAGGAGCATTCAACCGAGAACAATGCACTGAAGTTTCTGCAAGCAGTAGAACGGGTGACGGACTAATTTTGACCCCATGAAACGCCTCGCCATCCTCAGCACCCATCCCATCCAGTATAACGCACCGTTGTTCCGCATGCTGGCGCAGGAAAAGTCGATTGACCTGAAGGTTTTCTATTCCAAAAAAACGGAGCAGGTGCGCTTCGACAAAGACTTTGGCCAAGAGATCACCTGGGACGTGCCATTGACCAATGGATACGTACACGAATCCTTCGACGCCAAAGAAAAGCTCGGTCGCACTGAGCTAATGGCAGCAATCGAATCATTTAGTCCGGATGCGCTCCTCGTTTACGGCTGGAATTTCGATGGGCATTTGGCTGCGATGCGGCACTTCCACGGTTCGGTGCCCATTTGGTTTCGAGGCGATTCCACCCTACTCGACCCCCTGCCACTCTGGAAGCGTACGCTGCGAAAGATTACCCTCAATTGGGTGTATCAATTTGTGGATCGTGCATTTTATGTGGGCCAAGCGAACAAGCGGTACTTCCTGTGGTGTGGACTGGAAGAAGACCAATTGACCTATGCGCCGCACGCGGTGGACAATGAATTCTTTATGGCTGACGATGAGCAGCGCAATAAGCAGGCTCTAGACATTCGCAATGAATTGGGAATCGATTCAAAGGCGATGGTTTTTCTGTTTGCGGGGAAATTGGAACCGAAAAAGCAGCCGATTGAATTGGCCGAGGCATTTGAGTCGATCAAAGCACAAGCGCATTTGGTTTATGTCGGATCTGGTGTGTTAGAGACTCAGCTAAAGCGGCGATTCGACCGCAATCCGAACATCCATTTCGTTGGTTTCCAAAATCAATCCAAAATGCCCGTGTGGTACCGGGTTGCAGATGTATTTTGTTTGCCTTCCAAGGGACCGGGTGAAACCTGGGGCTTGGCTGTCAATGAGGCCTTAGCTTGTGGCCGTCAAGTAATTGTTTCAGACCGGGTGGGGTGTGCAGAGGACATGGTAATGTGCCTCGACAGATGCTTTCAATTCAAGCATGACTCAATCGACCAATTGAATGAGCTAATGAGCACTTTGTGTGAAGAGGTGAACGGTTCGCCAAAGGATGAAGTGGTGAAAATCACACAAAACTTTGACCATCGTGCATTCGCCATTGCAATCGGCGTAAAACTCGAGTCATGACGAAGAGATCACAGGACATGCGCATTTTAGCTTTGATGCCCGGAACGCAACTATTTGGTAGTGAACGAGGCAACATCGAGGGATACAAAGCGATGCGAAAAACAGGAGCGAAATTGATTGTAGCCATTTCAAACAGAGAGCCGGGCGGCGGAGAAGTTGGAAAGGTTCTCCGTGAGGAGAACTTCCAAACCATTGCGTTTCCATACGGAGGTAGGTTTGATAAACACCAAATGCGAACGATCAAGAGCTACCGCAAACGTCAATTGAAAAGACTCTGGACCAATTCAATACTTTTACATCGCGCGATCAAAGAGCATCGAATCACCCATGTCACCACGGGTAACTGGCTCGCCTTCTTATTTTGCGGCATTGCATTGACTGTGAATCGCGTTCCACTGATCTATCGGATGGGCGATGCACCCGAAACCGGATCCAAGTTTCAATTATTCATTTGGCAATGGATGGTGCGCAGGGCCACAACGATTGTGGCCATCTCTGAGTTTATCAAAGCAAAGGCAATTGAACATTCACCGAGGAGTCGAAAGAAAATCTTCGTCATTCTAAACCGACCAATTCAAAGACAAGGCAGTGCATCTCAGCAACTGCTGGAAAAGCTGGAAACAGAAAAGCTGCCACTGCAACTAGTCTACGTCGGTCAAATGACCTCCCAAAAGGGCATTTCCGTGCTGGTTGACGCACTGATTCGTTTGGATGACCCTCGAATGGGATGTTGGATTGTGGGCGGAGGGAAATACACCGCAAATTTTGAGGCCACTTTGAAAAAAAACGTTCGCGATTCTCAATCAAAAACCACCATTAAGTTTTTTGGATTTCAATCGGATGTTCGCCCATTCTATCTTGCAGCGGACTGGCACATCGCTCCATCACTTTACGAAGAACCGCTCGGCAATATTGTTCAAGAGGCAAAGGCTTGTAAAACTCCAAGCATCGTTTCTCCCTATGGCGGATTGCCCGAACTAATCACCCCCAACATCAATGGAAAAATCCTGAAAACCGTGAGTGCCGAGGCAATCATTGAAACCATTCGGGATATCGCTGACCACAAGGATCTTCATGACAGTTATGGGGAAAGAGCTTTTGAATCCATTAAAGGCCACCTAGACGACAGCACATTTGATGCAAGATGGCGAATGATTCTTGCCCGGTTCAATCGTGAATTAACTTGATTTTACCGCCCATTTCAGCGCTCTTTCAAGGATTATGCGCCAGATTAAAAAATAGGTCACAATCGCCCAAAACACTTGACCATATATTTTGATGGCGTCAAATTGAAAACTCAAGAATTTCTGCATCCAATAAAAACAAAAAACGGCATCTACCACACGCATGATGCCTTTGCCTTTGAGTGAAAACCGTGTGAGGCCCCCCGCGGGGGCGCCGAAGGCAAAAGGCGAAAGGGGCGTGGAGAATTGGGCAAAAAGGAGGAAAGGGGCGGCGGAAGGTGC
>CAXDQP010000007.1:0-19550 GCA_963991335.1 uncultured Flavobacteriales bacterium | reverse complement strand
ATCCGGCTCAAATCGGGCAGCGTTTTGGCCTGGAACGCCTCAAAATCATGTGCCAAAGACTCCGAATCGACCGAGCTCGAAGCCGGTCGGGTCGGTGGCGTTGCGATTGCTTGCGTTTCGGAGGACATGGAGGTTGTTTTTACACGTGCAACGCTCGGTTTCCGGTTGCGGCAAGCGCGGCTTCTTTGATAGCTTCCGTGAAGGTGGGGTGTGCATGTGACATGCGGCTGATGTCTTCGGCCGTGGCTCTGAATTCCATGGCAACGACTGCTTCGGCAATCATGTCTGCTGCGCGTGGGCCGCACATGTGGACCCCGAGAATTTCATCGGTTTCGGCGTGGGCAAGCACCTTAATTGACCCGTCTGTATCCATCGAAGCGCGGGCTCGACCGCTCGCTTTGAAGGGGAATGAACCGGCTTTGTATGGTGTTCCGGATGCTTTTAATTGTTCCTCTGTTTGGCCCACACCGGCGACTTCAGGCCAGGTGTAAACCACATTGGGGATGAGGTTGTAATCAATGTGTGGATGCTCACCGGCAATCACCTCAGCAGCCACAACCCCTTCTTCCTCTGCCTTGTGAGCGAGCATTGCACCGCGCACAACATCGCCAATGGCAAAAATATGCGGTACAGCGGTTCGCATCTGATCGTTGACGTCAATGCGGCCGCGGTCATCGGTGGAGAGACCAGCCGCTTCGAGATTCAGTCCCTCGGTGTAGGGCTTTCGGCCCACGGAAACGAGGCAATAATCGGCGGTCCAGCTCACTTCTTTTCCCTTTGGATCGTCGGCCTTGACAGTGACGTTTTTGCCCGAAGCCTTCACGTCTTTGACCCCGTGTTGCAAATGGAATTTGACCCCGAGCTTTTTCATGCTTCGCATCAATTCTTTGCCCATGCTTCTGTCCATGGTTGGTATGATGGCGTCTTGGTATTCCACCACGTGCACTTCCGTTCCCAATCGGGCGTAAACGCTTCCCATTTCCAATCCAATGACACCACCACCAATGACTACCATGCTCTTAGGCAGGGTTTCAAGGGTCAAAGCCTCGGTGGAAGTAATGATGCGCTTTTTGTCAATTTTAATGAAGGGCAGCGAGGCTGGTTTGGAACCAGTCGCAAGGATGATGTGTGAACCGTTTACCTTGGATGCTTTGCCTTTGGAGGGCTTAACTTCAATGGTATTGGCGTCTACAAACGAACCAAAGCCATTGAGAACATCAATGCCATTTTTTTTCATGAGAAAATCAATTCCTCCGACCGTCTGGCCCACTACTTCTGCTTTGCGCGCAATCATCCGCTTGAAATCGAGCTTCAACCCACCCGTTCCAATGCCGTGGGCATCGAATTGATTCAGGGCCTGGTGGTAATGTTCAGAGCTGTCGAGAAGCGCTTTGGATGGGATGCATCCCACATTGAGGCACGTGCCACCGAGTGAGTTGTATTTTTCAATCAAGGCGGTTTTCTTTCCCAACTGTGCCGCGCGGATGGCTGCTACATATCCTCCAGGACCGCTGCCAATGACAATAACATCATAAGATTCCATGAAGCAAAGGTAACATTCAGGGCGCGGAAACACAGCCTTCCGATGCATTCGGCCTGATGGCGTTCATTTTCCCCTTTCTTTGCATGCGAGTTTCCGAACAAAGCCCGTCATTCAATAGTTTAAAGTGCATATCATTGCCCAAGGCATCACTCATGTTTCATGTGGAATAGCATAGCATCCGTATTAATCCGCCAGCGATTGCTGTGGTTGGTTTTGCTTGCATTGGGAACAGCATTCATGGCGAAGCAGATTCCGAATCTTCGCCTGCAATACACGTTCAGTGGATTGCTTCCTGCCGACGATTCCATTGCATTGGATTACGCACGTTTTCAAGATGTATTCGGAACGGAGGGCAATGTCATGTTGATCGGTGCTGATTTGGCGCCATTGAGCAACCCGGATGGGTTGAGGGCTTGGGAGGAATTGGCGCAATCCATTCACGCCATGCCCACGATGCGAGATACGGTGGATGATGGAGTAGATGAACCCATTCAGTTGCAACTCATTGACAGCGTTTTTTCCATTACACGCGCTTTTGAGGTGAAAAAAGACCCCCTCGCCCGGCGCTTTGTTTTGGCGCCGCTTGTCCCAACCGGTCGATTTGAAAGCGCGAATGGAATTGATCAGCTCTACGTGGACAGTTTGCTGAATCGATTAATCGAATTGCCGTTTTATGAGGGGCTGTTGTTTAACGCTTCACATGATGCCACGTTGCTCTCGGTCTTCATGAATCCAAAGCTGTTTGATTCGAAGCACAGGGGAGCCGTTGTGGAGGATGTCGTGGCCATCGCGGACGAGTGGAGCGAACGCCATGGCGTACCGCTATCGATCAGCGGACTGCCATTTATCCGGGTTCAAATGACCAACAAGGTCAAAAATGAAATCGGCTGGTTCATAGGAGCGGCTTTGCTGGTCACAATGTTGCTTCTTCTGTTGTTTTTCCGAAACCCGGTGGTCACAGGAGTGAGTTTAATTGTGGTGGGCACAGGGGTCGTTTGGTCATTGGGAACAATCGCATTGTTTGATTTCCCGGTGAACCTGATCATGAGCTTGATCCCACCTTTGATGATTGTCATCGGTGTTCCGAATTGCATTTATTTGATTAATAAGTACCACGCGGAATACAAGCGGCATGGAAACAAAGCCATGGCTTTGCAGCGGATGATTGTGAAGGTTGGTAATGCGACGTTGCTCACAAATTTCACAACTTCCTTGGGCTTTGCGACCTTCATTTTCACCCACAGTGAGATGCTGCGCAACTTTGGAACCGTCACTGCGATTAACATCTTAGGCGTTTTTGTGATCTCCATCATTGTCATTCCAGCGTTGATGACAGGTCTGCCCGCTCCGAAAGTGAAGCATACGCGGCACTTGGACCGGCGGTGGATGTTCGTTTTTGTGAACCGGCTCGCAGACGTGGTCGAAAACCATCGGCCTCGGGTCTATGTGGGAGCGATTTTACTATTGCTGTTTAGCATTGGAGGAATCTTTCAAATGGAAACCACAGGCAATATTGTCGATGATTTGCCGGACGAAGACCGCGTCATAACCGATTTGAAGTGGATGGAAAGCCGATTTGGTGGTGCGATGCCATTCGAGGTGATGATCGATACCCATCGCCCCAATGGAGTCACGGGCTCCAATTTCTTGAAACGGGTGGATAAACTTCAAAATGTTTTGGAGGAGTACCCCGAATACAGCCGGTCCATCAGCGCTGCGGACGCGACAAAATTTGCATTCCAAGCCTTTAAAAATGGCCATCCTAAAAATTACCGACTGCCTCGCTTAGGAATGGAGAAAACGCAATTTGGACCATGGGTTCGGGGGACTGAATCGGCTGCAGGCGACACAGGTGTAGCGGTGGACGTGGCTTCGAAGTTTTTCAATGAGGACCGTTCCATTGCTCGCGTCAGCGCGCAGATGATGGACATTGGAACACTGGAAATGCGCGCCTTGATGGACGAGATCAAGCCCCGGTTGGACAGCATTTTCCCCGCTCCCGATTACAGCTTAATTCTGACCGGAACGAGTGTGACATTCCTTGAGGGAACAACCTATATGGTCAAGAACCTTGGCATCTCCATCGCTTTGGCCATCTGTGTGATTGCACTGATGATGGCCTTGCTCTTTAAGTCTTCTCGGATGGTAGGGATTGCCCTGTTGCCGAATCTTTTTCCGCTGCTCTTCACCGCCGGATTTATGGGGTGGTTCGGCATACCCATCAAACCTTCGACCATTCTTGTCTTCAGCATTGCATTCGGAATTTCCGTAGACGACACCATTCACTTTTTGGCCAAATACCGCCAAGAACTGAACTTCAAAGCCTGGAATATCAAGCATTCGGTCATGCTGGCCTTGAAAGAAACGGGGGTGAGCATGATGTACACGTCCATTGTGCTATTCTTTGGCTTTTTGATGTTCGCGATGTCCGAGTTCGAAGGAACGCGTTACCTCGGCTTGCTCGTTTCCATCACGCTCGGGGTGGCCATGTTTACCAACTTACTCTTGCTGCCATCCTTGCTTTTGGCATTTGAAAAATCCTTGACCACACAATCTTTTTCAGAGCCGTTTTTTTCCATCCTTGACGAAGAAGAGGACATCGAACTGGAGGAGCTGGAAATTCAAAAGGGCTTTTCCCCAGGGAAAGGGGACGAGCAGCATGAGCGCCTGCGAACATTGCGCTCCAAATCCGACACGTTGGATTCACCGGTTGAGCCTTAAATTAGGGGCGTTCAAAACACATCCAATGAAAGGAATAATTTTAGCAGGGGGATCTGGCACGCGGTTGTGGCCGCTTACCAAGGCGGTGAGCAAACAGCTGATGCCTGTTTATGATAAGCCAATGATTTATTACCCCTTGTCCACCCTCATGTTGAGTGGGATCAAGGAAATATTGATCATCAGCACACCCACCGACTTACCGGGGTTTCAACGCTTGCTTGGAGACGGCGCATCCATTGGTTGCAACATCCAATATGCGGAGCAACCCGAACCGAATGGATTGGCGCAGGCTTTTGTCATTGGAGCCGATTTTATTGGCTCGGATAAGGTGGCTCTCGTGCTTGGGGACAACATCTTTTATGGCAACAGTTTTGGTCGCCAATTGCGCGCCAATACCGATCCCGATGGCGCGATTGTTTATGCTTATTATGTAAACGACCCCGAGCGATACGGCGTGGTTACATTCGACCAGGCTGACCGAGCCGTGAGCATCGTCGAGAAGCCCGAGAATCCAACATCTAACTACGCCGTTCCAGGCCTCTACTTCTACGACAACGATGTGGTGGATATTTCAGCCAACTTGCGTCCAAGTGCTCGTGGGGAATACGAAGTCACCGATGTGAACAAAGCGTACTTGGAAGCTGGAAAGCTCTTTGTTTCAAAGATGGAACGCGGGATGGCCTGGTTGGACACAGGTACGCACGAATCGCTGATGCAGGCTTCGCAATACGTCCAGGTCATTGAAGACCGTCAAGGATTGAAGATTGGATGCATTGAAGAAATCGCGTGGCGCATGGGATACATTGACGATGCGAAATTGGAACAAGTGGCTGAGCCGCTGCGCAAGTCCGGGTATGGAGATTATTTGTTGGCCCAACTCGCCCGAGGCAAGTCAGGGATGTGAGCGGTATGCAACATCCTACACTTGAACGACTGAAAGCGGAGGCCAACTCCGCAATTGATGCATTTTTGGAGCGTTGGCCCCAAGGGTCGGCCGACGGACTATACGATCCCGTTCACTACCTCATGAGCATCGGCGGCAAGAGATTGCGGGCCGTTTTGGCTTTGTCAGCGGCAGAAGCGGAAGGGCATGATGCTCAGTTGGCACATTCTGCTGCGCTCGCGGTGGAATTGTTCCACAACTTCACCCTGATGCATGACGACATCATGGACCAAGCTCCCAAGCGCCGTGGCAATGCTACGGTGCACATGAAATGGGATGAAAATGCGGCGATTCTGTCGGGGGATGCCATGTATACTTTGGCTCAAATTGCGCTGGCTGGCAACCCTTCCAAAGATCTGCCTCGTGCGTTGACCATTTTCAATCAAACCGCACTCGAAGTGTGCATCGGACAGCAATCGGATATGGATTTTGAGCGGCGGGATGATGTGACGGTTGAAGCCTACATGGAAATGATTCGACTCAAAACTTCCGTTTTGGTGGCCGCCTCATTGGCATTGGGTGCCATTGCGGTAGGTGCTAGCGAGGAGCGCGTGCGTCTGTGGTATAAAGCAGGTGAACAGTTGGGATTGGCATTTCAAATGCAGGACGATCTCTTGGATGCTTTTGGTGGAGATGCCATGGGCAAACAAATTGGGGGAGACATATTGTCCAACAAGAAAACATTCTTGCGTTTGCACACGTGGGAGCAGGCGAATCCAGCTATGCTGGTAGCCTTGAAGCAATGGGATGAAATAACAGATCAACCGAAGGAAAAGGTTGAATTTGTCAAAAGTGCAATGGTCGCGTGCGGTGCAGATGCCGCCGCCCGATTGCGAATGAATGCACATGTGGACCGAGCCATGTCGGCAATTGACGCCTTGGAGCTTGATGCATCCCACCGGGAATGGTGCGGCTTTTTAGGGGGATTGGTGACGCAAAGAACGTCCTGAGCAGGCCATGGAATTGGCTCGGATTCTCCCCGATAAAGCCCTTCCGGCGCAACGCTCGGAGGCGGATTTCATGGAGGCGGTGGTGCAGCAACTGGTCAAGGATTTTCAATGGGACTTGGAACGCGTCAAATCAGCAGAAATGTCGATGCTTTCCCTTGTTTCAGGTGAAATAGAGTGGGGCATGGACCACGATCCCAGCGGGACTTTCGCCGCATTTTATCGTCTGGATTTGGGAGAGGATTTGGTCAGGAGGCTCTTGCACGATCATGAACGGCCCAAAGCGATTGATTTGCTCGCCGAAAAATGCCTGCAGCGATCGGCCTTGAAAGTATGGACACGGTGGACATTTTCGGCATAAACAGCAAACCGATGGAAGGACTTCCGAGGAATTCTTCAGGCAATTGTCGAATTCATTTCAGGAGTGATGGGCTCAGTGTATCTTTAGCCCGACAAAATACGTATAGTCCGCATGGACCCTTTAGATTTCATCAGCCAAGCTGAACCTCAGGCGCTGGAACAATTGTATCAACAGTACCGAAACAATCCGGAATCCGTTGACGAAAGTTGGCGTTTGTTTTTCAAAGGATTTGACCTTGCTACCGCCTCTTACGGCGAGGATGCTGCCACGCCGCAAACCCAAAAGGAATTCCAAGTCATCGGTCTGATCCAGGCATACCGGGATCGCGGTCACCTGTTTACAAAGACAAATCCTGTGCGGGCGAGACGGGTATATGAACCGTTTTTGAGCTTGTCCCATTTTGGACTTTCGGAGGTGGATTTGAATACTGTTTTTCAGGCCGGATCCCAAGTCGGGTTAGGCCCCGCCACGTTGAAATCGATTGTGGACCACCTCGAAGAAACGTATTGCCATAGCATTGGCATTGAGTACGTGATGATCCAAGATGTCGAACGGCAGGCATGGGTGCGGGAACACATCGAACTCGCCAATCGTCCACGGATCGGACTTGCCGATCGAATTCAGATTTTGAAAAAACTCTCGCAAGCCACTTTATTTGAGGAGTTTTTGCAAAAGAAATTTGTCGGTCAAAAACGATTCTCCCTCGAAGGCGGTGAGAGTTTGATTGCTGCTTTGGATGCGGTTGTTGAATCCGGCACCGAGCAGGGAGTAGAAGAAGTCTTTATTGGGATGGCCCACCGAGGCAGGCTCTCAACCTTGGCCCACATCTTGGGCAAACCGTATGAAGAGATATTCTGTGAGTTTGAGGGCAAGGCCTACGATGACGATGGGGATTTTGATGGCGATGTCAAATACCACCTGGGGTATTCACGGACGCAACAGGCAGACAGTGGAAAATCGGTTTCGATTTCTTTGGCGCCCAATCCCTCTCACCTCGAGGCCGTTGGACCAGTAGTGGAAGGATTGACCCGCGCACGAATTGATGCGACAGGAGGAAACGCGAACCGGGTTTTGCCCATTTTGATTCACGGTGATGCGGCGATGTCCGGTCAGGGTGTAGTATACGAAGTGGCTCAGATGGCGCAGTTGGACGGCTATCATACCGGTGGAACGGTCCACATCGTTGTCAATAACCAAGTTGGTTTCACCACGAATTATTTGGACGGAAGGAGCTCCATTTACTGCACAGATGTTAGCAAGGTGACCGAATCCCTCACATTCCATGTCAATGCGGACGATGCAGAAGCAGTTGTGCAGGTGATGCGAATTGCGCTTGCATACCGCCAACGCTGGAACCGGGACGTTTACATTGATTTGTTGGGCTACCGAAAACACGGACACTACGATGGCGATGAGCCGATGTTCACCCTTCACCAGTTGTACTAGGCCATTTCAAAACATCCGAATCCGCTTCAGATTTACATAGACCGATTGATTTCGGATGGTAGCATGGAAGCCGCCCAGGTGGAATCCATCAGGAGCGAGCAGCATCAGTTGATGGAAAGCGCTTACGAGAGCGCCCAGAAACGCAAGGTGTCTCAAGTGGAAGATTTCTTGGGTGATTTGTGGAAGGGGTATAAAGCGGCTGACGAGAAAGCGTTGGCTGCGACGCCAAAAACCAACGTTACAGAGAAAAAATTGAGGGCGCTCGCCATGTCCATGTCGACCTTGCCGGCGCACAAGAAAATATACCGGAAGGTCCAACGCTTGATGCGGGATCGGCTGAAGATGGTGGAGGAAGATCGCTTGGATTGGGCCATGGGAGAATTGCTCGCTTACGCCACGTTGCTCGTGGAAGGACATCCCGTCCGCATCAGCGGTCAGGATGTGGAACGCGGCACGTTCTCACACCGGCACGCCGTGGTCAAAACAGAGGACAGCGAGGAGGAAATCATTCCGCTCAACCACCTCAGCAAAGACCAAGCAAACTTGACGATTTACAACAGCCTGCTGAGCGAGTACGCGGTAGCGGGATTTGACTATGGGTATGCCTTTGCCACGCCGAACGGCTTGACAATTTGGGAAGCACAGTTTGGCGATTTCAACAACGGTGCTCAGATTTTATTCGATCAATTTTTGAGCGCAGCAGAAGACAAATGGCGCACAATGAACGGCCTGACATTGCTGTTGCCGCATGGCTATGAAGGAATGGGCTCTGAGCACAGCTCAGGTCGCATGGAACGTTTCTTGCAATTGGGAAGTGGGGAGAACATGTTTGTTTGCAACATCACAGAACCGGCCAATTATTTTCACTTGTTGCGTCGGCAAGTGAAGGCGAAATACCGCAAGCCACTTGTGGTATTCACCCCGAAGAAATTGCTGCGGTATCCCAAGGCGGTTTCTACGCTCAGTGCAATGGCGACGGGCGGATTCCAAAAAGTACTGGATGATCCGCGGATGTCCCAAGCATCGGAGGCGAAAAAGGTGGATACGGTGGTGCTTTGCTCTGGAAAGATTTATTACGATATGCTCGAGCGTTTGGAGCAGAATCCATCGCCCAATTTGGCGTTTGTCCGGGTCGAACAAATCCACCCCCTTCCAGAAATAGAATTGGCAGCGGTAGTCAAGAAATATGGCGCCGAAGCCAATTACGTTTGGGTGCAAGAAGAACCGAAGAACATGGGTGCTTGGTCATTCATGCTTCAAAACTTCACTGCGGTGCCCCTCAGTGTCATCTCGAGAAGCATGAGTGCCAGCCCCGCATCCGGCTCGTCAGAATTGCACAAAATCCGACAAGAGGCCATATTGGATGAGGTTTTTGCGCATGGCAACGGTTGAGAAGTCATTTTCTTCGGCCACCCATATATGGATGATCCGTTGTTAATTGCAGGATATAGGAGCGATCAAAAAACAATTTGAATAGCGATGTCAAAGCTAGAAATGAAAGTCCCCAGTCCAGGGGAGTCCATCAGTGAAGTTGAAATTGCAACCTGGCTTGTCTCCGATGGTGATTATGTCGAAAAAGATCAAGCCATCGCCGAAGTAGATTCAGACAAGGCGACACTCGAATTGCCGGCCGAAGAAGCGGGCATCATTACGTTGAAAGCCGAGGAAGGCGACACGGTTGAAGTGGGTGCTGTTTGTTGCTTGATTGATACGTCTGCGAAGGCACCGGCAGGCAAGCCGAAGCAGCCAGCGCCAGCGCCAGCACCTGCGGCTGCATCTTCTGCGCCTCTGGCGGCAACGGCTGTGGCGGCGGTGGCTCATGCTCCGGCAAAAGCACATGCGGACAAGCATCCTTCGCCGGCCGCGCGCAAAATGATGTCGGAAAATGGGGTTTCCCCAGCTCAAGTGGCTGGGACGGGCCGGGACGGTCGCATATTGCAACAAGACGTTGCCGCGGCGATGGCTGCTGGATTTGATGCCAGCGCTGCCCAGACTTGGGGAGGAAGCCGCGATGTTCGCCGGGAAAAAATGTCCATGCTCCGGCGGAAGGTGGCCGAGCGGTTGGTAGGAGTCAAGAATGAAACGGCAATGCTCACCACCTTCAATGAGGTGGATATGAAACCGGTCATGGACTTGAGGGCCAAATACAAAGACGCCTTTCGGGAGTCCCACAATGTCGGTCTTGGCTTTATGAGCTTTTTTACGAAAGCAGTGACGCATGCGATTGCACAATTCCCAACGGTCAATGGAATGATAGATGGGAAAGAAGTGATAGTGCCAGAGTATGCAGATATCGGGATCGCTGTGAGTTCGCCCAAAGGCCTCATGGTGCCAGTGGTGCGCAATGCAGAATCGATGAGTTTGGCGCAGATTGAGGCCGAAATCAAACGATTGGCGATTCGCGCGCGAGATGGAGAACTAGGCATTGATGAGATGCAAGGAGGAACCTTCACCATTACCAATGGTGGGGTGTTTGGATCCATGCTTTCAACACCGATTATCAATCCACCGCAGAGTGCGATCTTGGGAATGCACAATATTGTTGAACGTCCAGTAGCGGTTGATGGAAAAGTGGAAGTACGACCTGTTATGTACGTGGCATTGAGCTACGACCATCGAATCATTGATGGGAAAGAGAGTGTAGGGTTCCTTTATGCAATCAAAGAAATGATTGAACAACCGGAGCGTCTTTTGTTCATGGGAAAGAAGCCAGAGGAGGTGTTGTTAGGCTTGTAATATTCGCTCGAAAATTGGAATGCAAAAAGCCCCGCTGTGAAGCGGGGCTTTCGGTTTTGTTGTTTTGCGGCGCACACCGAATTAACATGAAAATCCCATTGCTCTGGAACTAATTTCGAGTGCAATGGGCTAAATGTATTCGAGAATGTGACACGTACAAATATACGACAAATATTATATATTTTCCTATGAAACTCAATATTATATAGACAAAAATGCGCCTCCATGATCTAGCGTAACACGTAAGATCGCTCCGCGTCTAAACGCAACAGTATGGCTATCAAGAGTGTAAAGCCGATGAGCGATGATCCGCCCGCACTCAGAAATGGCAGTGGAATGCCAATGCCAGGGGCCAGTCCGAGGACCATTCCTACATTGATCAAAAAATGCATGAAGAGAATGCTCGCTACGCCATAGGCATAAACCCTTGTAAAGTCGCTTCTCTGCCGTTCAGCAAGGACGAGGATCCTGAGCAAAAGGAGTGTGTATAACAACACGACAAAAGCACTTCCGGCGAATCCCCATTCCTCTCCAATGGTGCAGAAGATAAAATCTGTTTCTTGCTCGGGGACAAAACCGTATGCGGTCATAGGGCCTTGAAGGAATCCTTTTCCAGACCATCCGCCACTGCTCACTGCCGCTTTGGCGTGCCGGATGTTATAATCGGCATCGGGGTTTCCAACGTCCATTCCGAAAAGCACGTAGATGCGCTCTTTTTGATGTGTTTTGAGAACGCCTTCGAGTCCACTGTGCACAGCTGCGCTGAACACCAATGCCATCGAAAAGCAGATGACTGTGGCGCGGCGCACACGTCTGCGGTTACGGGGGACTACCCAACCCGGAACCAATTTCCAAAGGATGGCACCCAATGCGAGCAGGATCATCCACAACCATCCGATGGAAGACTGGGATCCAAGAATAGGATAATCATACGATGATGCACCGGTTAGAATGGTCGAGATCAAGAGCAATAAGGCGCAGAAAACAGCAATCAAAACGTTACCGGATAGGCCTTCTCGGTAAAAGGCGAAAATCAAACCACCATAGACCAAAACAGTACCTGCGTCGGGCTGCAGCATAATCAGCGCGGCTGGAATCAAAACGATCAAGCCTGATTGCACCAACGTTTTGGCATTTCTGAATTTGCCATTGCTGCGGCTGAGGAGCCAAGCCAACATCAAAACGGTTCCAGTTTTGGCAAATTCAGATGGCTGAAGACTGATGGAGCCAATCCCAAACCAGGACTTTGCCCCGCCAACGGTTTTGCCTATCAACAGCACGCCAATGAGCAGAAGAATGTTCACCGCGTAATGGATCACGGTGGTTCGAATGAAAAATTCTCCTTCGATGATCAGGGTAATGGCTGCGATGAGGAGCGCTATGAATATCCATGCAAACTGCTTGCCGACTTTGCTGTCGAGGGCAAACCAATCCACGTTTTCAGCACCGCTGGTCGCACTTGCAATGTTCAGCAATCCCAACACCATGAACGTGAGAACAAGTCCAATCGTCATCCAATCGATGCGCTGTAGGATGGGGGCAGTTCTCCTCATTGTTTGGCGTTTGCGAATGGGTAACTTGCACCTTTGACCCGCGATTCCTTTGCCGTCTGCTGAACGCTTCCTTTCAAATAGTACTCCATCATTAGGCTCGCAATAGGCGCTGCCCAATCGCCCCCAGCCCCGGCATTTTCGACATAAACGCTCAGGGCAATTTGAGGATCATCTGCAGGAGCGAATGCAATAAAAACTGAGTGGTTTCCTTTGGAATCTTGAACGGTCCCAGTTTTGCCACAGACCTTGATGCCAGGAATTCGGGCGAGGGGTGCAGTTCCTTCATCGGATTCGGTTACTGCATTCATTGCGTTGATGACGGGTTCGAAAAGCGCAGGGTCAATGCCGGTTTGCACCAAAGAATCCATTCCGGCAGGTTTCCCATTTGATCCGATGGATTGAATCACGTGTGGCGTGCGAAAAGATCCCCTATTGGCTAACGTAGCAGCTAAATTGGCCATATGAAGCGGCGTTGTAAGCAGCTCTCCTTCTCCAATAGAAATGGAATAAATGGTGGAATAGGCCCATCTTTTTCGACCGTAAAGCTTGTCATAAAGGGTGGTGTCCGGAACCGAACCCGATCGAAGTCCCGGGAAATGCCCTCCAAGATCGGTGCCCAATCCAAAGCGTCGGATTGAAGCGGACCAATCGCCCAATTGCTCGCGGGCTTCTGCAAAGATATTGGACGCCTTGTGCGGTTGAATCATGCGCCGCATCACCTCATGAAAATAAGGATTGCATGAATGAACGATGGCAGATTCCAAATTGTCATTGGTATGTCCACCGTGGCAACCAATGATGGATCGATTGCATGGAATACGGGTTTGCGTGGAGATGACCCCTCGATCCATGGCCATCAATCCTTGGATCATTTTGAAGATGCTACCGGGCCGATAAGTAGCCCGCATGGTCCGATTGAATAATGGCTTATTCGTGTCGCGCAATAAGCTGTCATAATGCGTTCCGCGCATGCGACCGGTCAGTAAATCGGTGGCATAGCTGGGAGCGCTGACCATGGCCAACACTTCACCGGAATGAGGCTCGATGGCCACAATGCTACCTCGCTTGCCTTCCATGATGGATTCGCCGTACGCCTGGAGCGCCATGTCCAAGGTTAGGCTGATGTTTTCGCCTGGAGTGGGCATGGAGTCGAGGGCTCCTTGCTCCGCAGATTGCCGGTAATCATTCCGAACATCGACCAAGTGAAATTTTACTCCTTCTCTTCCCCTTAGCTTTTCCTCCCACTGCAATTCCAAACCAGATTTCCCTTTGTAGTCTCCAAGGCTGTATCCCTTTTTGGATTGGATGTCATCCCAATCGACTTCGCGGTATTCACCGAGCAAATGACTGGCCAACCCTGATTCATTGGTGCGGATGGAACGCCGACGTGATTGGATGCCGGCAAAACGCCAAAGCTCTCCTGCGACGGCAGCATATTCAGCAGCGGGCATCTGCTTGCGAATGGTCGAGGGGCGATACGTCGCATAAGCCTCTGCCTTGCGAATGGCTCTTTGAATTTCGTTCGGAGTGAGTCCAATTAATTCAGCGAGCGCAAGCGTATCCATGCCGCCAGCGATGCGGCATTGCCGAGGAGTGAACAAAATGTCGTAACCGGCTTTGTTGTCCAGAAACAATTCGCCGCTTCGATCAAAGATGAGGCCGCGGGCTGGAGCGAGGACTTCACGCTCTTGGGTCAGTCGAGCGGCGTAATCCTGAAGGTTGCTTGAAAGCAATTGCAGCTGCGCAAGGCGTCCGATGAATATCACGGCAATGAGCAGAAAAACACCCCCAATGATCCACTGGCGTTCCTTGAGGTTCATCGCTTTTTTCTTTTTGTTTGCACCAACTGAAGGACCGCGGAAAAAAGGAATAAGCCGAGCAAAGACGAGGTCAACGCTTTCCCCCAACCGGTGAACATTAGGTTCCACCGCCCGGCTTCCAGTGAGAACAACCACAAGTTGTGGATGAGCAGACCGGCAAAGGTTCGGACTGAGAACCATTGGATTCCCATGCTTTTGATGGTAGGCTCGTCGGTTACTTCATATCCTTCGCGTGGTGCAAGCAACCGGTTGATGAGTGGTAAAAAAGTTGCCATGGTGATGGCGGAAGAAGTAAATAAGCCTCCTCCATATGAAAAGAAGTCCACGCTCGCTCCTACGAGAGCGCTAACTACTAAAAGGACCACAGGCCGAGTATTCAATGGAAGCAACAAGATGCCAAGGGCATGAAAAGCCAAAATGCCCCATCCACTCCATAAGGTGAGGTTTTGAAAGAACAGAACCTGCAACGAAACCGCTAAGAACAGCTGCAGCGGGATGAGCATTGCGGGATTCATGGCGTTGAGAGGTTGACAGTGCTTTGCAATGAATCAAGGAGTTTCCTGTCTGGGGTTTCCGTCAGCTGCACATAACGCAACGATCGAAAGTTGGCACTCCAATTCACCGGTACATTCAGGAATTCGCCATCGAAAAAAGGAGGGGCATCGGCTACGGTTCCAAAGAGGAGATCAGGGGGGAATACCCCTTGAAATCCGGTTGTCAGAACCGAATCCCCTGGCTTAAAATCAGCACTTCGGGGGATGTCGTAAAGCATGCCTGAAGTGGGATCGCCGCTGTTCCATTTTAGGCGACTTATGGCCCCCGACTCTCCAATGCGCGCGCTCCAATCCAATCGGTTATGAAGCAAGGGGATGCCAATGGAATAGGCATTGGTGGTCTCGATGATTTTTCCAATTGCGGACCCATTTGCGGTGACACCTTGACCAATCCGGATGCCTTGATCCCGTCCTTGGTTCAAAATGAAGTAGTTCTGGTCTTGCACCCACGTCAAACGGATCACTTCGGCTGCAATGAATTTGCTCCGATTGCGGTTACGGGATGAAGAAGGCGATTGTCCGAGGGTGGACCGCAAACGCGCATTCTCTTCGAGCAATTGGACGTTTTGATCTGACAGTTCTGTTCGATGGCTCCACTGCGCCAAACGTCCCTGCCAGGCACTTTCCCAATTCAAAGCCAAGCGCACCCATTTTCCCCGAGGAAAGCCATGGCTAGTCACAAACCAGCTCATTGCAAGGCCCTGCAGCAGCATGAAAACCAAGATGACCTGGTACTGAACGATGAAGTTCCAGAGGTTTCTCATGGTGCCATGCGGTGAATCAGTTGCGCATCAAGAAGGTGAATCTTTCGATGTTTTTCAGCGAGATGGCTGTCCCCTTCGCAACGGCGTGGAGCGGGTCTTCGGCGACGTGCACGGTTATTGTGGTCCGGTCAGAAAGACGCTTGTCCAGCCCCCGTAAATGTGCTCCGCCTCCCGCGAGTTAGATTCCGGTGCGGTAAATGTCCGCTGACAGCTCGGGCGGGGTCTGTTCCAATGCCGAGTGGATGGCTTCTTCAATTTTCGAAATGCTCTTGTCTAACGCCTGGGCGATCTCGCTGTAGGAGACGTGGATTTCTTTGGGAATTCCAGTCATCAAATCGCGTCCCCGAACCGGGTAATCCTCGGGGGGATTTTCCAACTCAGTGGTGGCAGATCCCACTTCAATTTTGATTTGCTCGGCGGTCCGCTCTCCGATCAAAATGTTGTGCTGTCGGCGCATGTACTCTTCGATGTCAGAGGTGAACTCATCGCCGGCTACTCGTATGTTTTTGTCCGTTACGATGCCACCCAATGCAATGACCGCGATTTCGGAAGTACCCCCTCCGATATCAATGATCATGTTTCCCATCGGCTCTTCGACGTCGATGCCAATGCCTATCGCTGCTGCCATTGGCTCATGAATCAGGTAAACATCCTTTCCCCCGGCGTGCTCGGCACTATCAGCAACCGCCCGTTTTTCAACTTCGGTGATGCCAGAGGGGATGCAAATGACCATGCGCAAGGAAGGAGTGAACCAGGAATTGCGTTGGTTGATCATTTTGATCATCCCTTTGATCATTTCTTCGGCGGCTTGGAAATCGGCAATTACCCCATCCTTGAGCGGTCGAATGGTTTCGATGTTTTTGTGCGTTTTTCCGTGCATTTGTTGGGCCAGTCGTCCGATCGCAACGATGCGACCTGTGCTCCGGTCTTTGGCCACGATACTGGGTTCATCCACGACAACTTTATCTTCGTAATAGATGATGGTGTTGGCAGTGCCGAGATCGATGGCGATCTCTTGCATGAAAAAATTGAACAATCCCATGGTCGGACTTTGGCTAAGTGTGGAAGAACAGGTGTGAGCACTCAAATATAAGCATGCTCAGCATCGAATTCCATGCTTTCTAGAAGAAACTATAGGGACAATTTTATTGCCCGGTCCCCGGGTTTTTTATCCACCAAATGCGGCGAAATCAATGCCTGAAATGTCGGGTGCCCGTCATGTACATGGCGACCTCGTTTTCATTGCAGAAATCAATGCTCAATTGATCTTTGACCGAACCTCCCGGCTGAATTACGGCCTCGATTCCGGCTTCTTTCGCCAAAGCTACACAATCGGGGAAAGGGAAGAAAGCATCGGATGCCATCACCGCTCCGTTCAAATCAAATCCAAACGCCTTTGCTTTGACGACCGCTTGTTTCAGTGCGTCCACCCGGCTCGTCTGTCCTGTTCCGCTGCCCAGCAGTTGGCCTCCTTTTGCAAATACGATGGTATTGGATCGGGTGTGCTTCGCCACTTTCATGGCGAACACCAAGTCTTCGATTTGTGCATCGCTCGCTCCGCGGTTGGTCGCAAGTTTCAAATCGGGAAGGGCTTCTGTTTTCGCGTCCGCTTGTTGCACGAGA
Source organism: uncultured Flavobacteriales bacterium (assembly GCA_963991335.1). Lineage (GTDB taxonomy): Bacteria > Bacteroidota > Bacteroidia > Flavobacteriales_D > Sanyastnellaceae > UA16. The sequence continues at coordinate 2,539 of CAXDQP010000007.1, read as the reverse complement.
TAGCCGTTCAAGATCGATCGGACCGTCGTGGCTTGGGCGGCACATGGTTTTTGCACGAGCAAAATGCGGTTTTTCTTCTGTTGCAAAATGGCCAAAGCATCCGCGTCAAAAGCCGGGGCAATCGCCACTTCAAAGAACAATTCATGCATCGCTGTCGCCGTCACAGCATCGATGGTTTTGTTGCAAATCAACACCCCGCCAAATGCTGATACGGGATCGCCCGCGAGTGCATCTTTCCACGCTTCTGCAACGGTTGAACGCGTCGCCAATCCACACGCATTGTTGTGCTTGAGGACCGCAAATGTGGGGTCTCCCGCTTCGAATTCGCGCATCAACTGGACCGCCGAATCAATGTCCAGGAGGTTGTTGTATGACATGGGTTTTCCATGCAATTGATCGAACAGCGCGCTGAGGTCTCCGAAGAAGCGGCCTTCTTGGTGTGGGTTTTCCCCGTAGCGCAGCGCAATTGATTGTCGTTCGGAGAGATTCAATTCTTCAACCGATGCTCCGCCTTGCATCCACTCATGGATGCGCGTGTCGTAATGTGAGCTGACCCGGAACGCTTGGGTTGCCAGGCTTTGTCGCTCCTCCCGAGTCGTTACCCCTTCACCGTTTTGCAACAGATCCAATAACGTGCCGTATTCATTCTGGCTCGGAACGATGACCACGTCGGCGAAGTTTTTGGCCGCTGCACGAATGAGTGAGATTCCACCAATATCAATTTTCTCGATCACATCGTGGTGCGAACCGCCTTGCGCCACAGTTTGTTCGAAAGGGTACAAATCCACGATGACCAAATCGATGTGCGGCAAATTGTATTCCTCCATGTGGGCCACGTCGGCTTCGAAATCCCTCCGATTGAGGATGCCTCCAAATACTTTTGGATGCAGGGTTTTGACCCTTCCCCCGAGGATGGAGGGATAGTTGGTTACTTCTTCAACAGGAACCACTTTAGCTCCCATTTTCTCGAGAGCCGCTTGTGTTCCACCGGTGGAATAAATCGTAACGCCCAGTCGTTTCAGCTCGGCCACGATGGGTTCCAAACCTTCTTTGTGAAAAACGGAAATGAGAGCAGATTGAATGCGTCGGGGTACGTTCATGGTGGAAAGGGTTTCAAGTGATTCGGTAAGCACCAAAATTACAATTAAACCTGAAACCATGGCGCGTTTCATGCCCCTCGAATTAGCTTTGTTGACATGTTGTGGTTACGCCTTCTCGGAGAAAGTTTTGCATTTGCTTGGTCAGCCATTGTTACCAACCGTTTGCGGACGTTTTTATCGTTGCTGGGGGTAATGGTGGGGATTTTCATGATCACGGCAGTTTTTGCGGTGGTGGATTCCCTGGAGGACGGATTGAAGAATACATTCAACATCCTCGACGATGAGGTTCTTTTCGTTCAAAAATGGCCATGGACCTTTGGAGAAGATTACCCGTGGTGGAAATACGTGCAACGCCGTGAAGTAAGCCTCAGTGACATGGACTTGCTCTCGGATCGGCTAACGTTGGCTCAAGATGTCGTTTTTCAGGCGAAGGCAGGGTTGCCAGTGGAATCTAAAAATAGCCGCATGGAAGGGGTCGGTGTGGTGGCGGTTTCGGAGGGATATGAGGATGTGATTGCGTTGGACATTGCGGAGGGCCGCTACTTCTCTCCGATTGAGGTTGCTGCAGGGCGCAGCGTCGCAGTAATAGGGTATGACGTGGCGATGGAATTGACGGGTAAGGAAGATCCGCTAGGCTTGTCCGTTGAAGCGAAGGGACAGCGGATGGAAATCGTGGGTGTTTTCGCGAAACAAGGGGCGTCGATGGTCAACGATGGATTTGACCGTGCCATCGTAATTCCAGCCAAATTTGGTCATCGTATCCTGGATTACAGCCAAGCCACCCAGATCATGGTCAAGCCACGCGAAGGAATCAGCACGGCAGAGCTATCGGATGAAATAGTGCAGCAATTTCGATCGGTTCGTCGCCTTCGTCCGGCGGAGGGAGAGGACTTCTCAATCAATCAAATTGGGATGTTGACCTCGATTCTGGACTCCATTTTTCAGCAAGTAGAATACGGCGGGTGGTTCATTGGCATCTTCGCTATCCTTGTCGGTTGCTTCAGTGTTGCCAACATCATGTTTGTGAGCGTAAGAGAGAGAACGCGAATCATTGGGGTCCAGAAAGCCATCGGAGCAAAGTCCACTTTCATCCTGATGCAATTCTTGTTTGAAGCGGTCGCATTGTGTGTGATTGGCGCGTTGTTTGCGCTGCTTGCCATAGAAGGCATTGTGGCACTGGTGAATGCCATTGACATTGGTTTTATAATGGTGGTTCGTCCATCAAGAATCATCATCGCACTGAGTGTAGCGGTGACCTCCGGTTTGGTTGCAGGCCTCGCCCCCGCGCAGAAAGCGGCGCGAATGGAACCGGTAGAGGCCATGCGCTCAAATGGTTGATTTTATCCCGGACAGAAACCTTAAATTTGACCATGCGGAAAGTACTAATCACTGGGTAGTATGGACATTTGGGTAAGCGGCTGCGCGAGCTTAATTTGCCA